>DATIPS010000020.1 GCA_035471805.1 Acidimicrobiia bacterium
CTGGTGGCAGGCTCGAACGGGAACTCCGGCCAATGCGACAACGACGGCGACTGCACCAACTACTACTGGGCGGTGCCCGCCGTCATCGACTAGGAAGTTCTGAGCAGCCGCCCGTCGGAGGATCGACTCGCGCACTGACGCCCCTTCGCAAATCGTGTGGCGTCTGAGACACTCATTCGCGAGTGTGTAGGGAGAAGGTGACGCTTTTGCTTGGGGAGCCGTCGCGCCCGTCTAGATAGTCTTCGTTCGGGCGAACGCTATATCGACACGATGGTTTAGAGCTCGCAAACGGCGATGGCCGGAGCGTCCCTGCGTGCCTTCTCGGTGGCCGTGACCAAGTCTGAAAGTTGTGTGTAGGTCAAACGGTCGCGATCGATCCCCAACTCGGCAGCAGCCCGGTCGTCCAATCGCTCCACCAACGGTTTGGAGGCCAGTGTCCGCCCACCGGTCGCGCAGGCCTCGATGCGCGCGGCCTCGTTGACTTCGTCGCCAAGAGCGGTCACCTCAAACCGCGCGGCGGTGGTGATATTCCCGATGTGAATCATCGAACCCCAGTGGAGACCGAAGCGCATCACCAGATCGGCCGGATCAAGCCCCGACCGTGTTGCTACCTTCCCCATCGCTTCCCGTACGGCGCGCGCGGTTGAGATACAGGCCATGGCAGCGTTCGACTCCGAATCGAACGCCTCGGTCGGAAAGAAGGCGACGATTCCATCACCGACATGTCTACCAACCAGCCCGCCGGCGTCCACCACGCACTGATCGGTTGCCCGGACGATCCGTCGCCCGACCGTGAAGTAGTTTGCGGTGGAGAGGGTCCGGGACAATACCGACGAGCCTTCGAGGTCGGCGAAGAGGATGGCCGCAGGGGTTCGACTGGCCTGAGCCACCGATGCCATCCGCTCGAGGTGACCAGGATCGAGCGCAAATGCCATCGTTCCGATCACCCCCATTCCCACGGCGGGCTGAAACAGGAACAGCGTCCCCCTCACCTCACCAGCCGCGTCCCGGATCCGAAGCGCCTTCGCCCCAACTCGAAACGGTGCACCGAGATAAGTGCCGGTCGCCAAGAAAGAGGTAGCGACCATATCCGTAGGCGACAGCTCGTCCAGGATTCCATGCAGAGCGGGGTCGACCTGAGCCCGCAACCCGTCAGCATCTAGTTCTGTATCGGCCAGCATGAGAGCACCAACGGCCCGAATCATCGGGCCCCACAGCTCTGGCCGATTCAGTCCTGTGATCCACTCAGCGGAAACTCCAACCATCTCCGGTCCGAACAGGTACTCACCCAGCGCAACCGGAACCATCTGAGCGCCGGCACCAAACGACAGACGATGCTCGTCGGTCATGTAGCGCAGCCGCCAGTCCCGATCGACGATCCAGCCCCAATCATGGGAGTCACGCAGGGAGACAGCGATCTCCGCAAGGATCGGATCATCTGGCAGGGGATAGGATTCGTTTGCCTCAACGAGCACAGACAAACTTTAGGGAAACCCGCGGTCCTAACACCTGCAGAGACCGGCATTAACCGTCGAAGCCAGGCAGCGGGGCGCAGTTCCACCGGGAAGCAGCCCCCGGACTAGTCCCCCCGAGTGGTCCGGCCGGGCCACCTCAACCGGATCGATTATCCGACTAGTCCCCGGGACAACCGCCGAGAGCGACGGCTGGGCAAACACGTTTCAGACCGGAACCGTCTCGCCCTAGTTCCCGGCCGCACTGGATGGCTCTGCCGGATCACCGAAGGTCTCCAGGAAACCATCGCCGACCCGGTGAGACGGCACTATCGAAGGGCCGGAATTATCTCTCGCCCGTACGCCTCCATGGTCGCCTCGTTCGCGTCGTGCATGAGATAGATGGCGAACTGGTCGACACCCATATCTCGCAGCTGGGTCAGCTTGGCGATGTGGTCGGCGGCAGTGCCCAGAACGCAGAATCTGTCGACAACGGCATCCGGAACGAAGTCGGCCGACGGGTTCCTCCGTTTGCCGTGGTGAAGGTAGTCGTAGTCCTTGCGATCTTTGATGAAGTCGGTCAGTGCCCGCGGCACCGCGCTCCCTTCACCGCCGTAGCGGGCCACCAGATCTTCGACATGGTTCCCGACCATTCCCCCGAACCAACGCAATTCGTTCCGCTGATGATCGAGATCGTCGCCGACATAGGCGGGGGCCGCCACACAGAAGTCAATCTCGTCCGGGTCACGACCGGCGTTACGGGCTGCAGCCTTCACCGCCTCCATCGTCCATTCGAGGATCTTCGGGTCGGCGAGCTGGAGGATGAACCCGTCGGCTTCACGGCCGACCAGATCGAGGGCTCTCGGCCCGTATCCAGCCACCCACATCGGGAGATCCCAGCCGTGTTCATCGACCCAACGCAGCCGCAGCCGCACATCCTTGTACATCACCGAGTCGCCGGCCACCAGGCCTTTGATGACCTTCATCGATTCCGACATGGTTGCCAGCGTGGCCGGTTTGCGCCCGATGTAACGCAGCGCCGAGTCACCGCGTCCCATCCCGCAGATCGTCCGGGGCCCGTAGGTGTCGTTGAGTGTGGCGAAGAGGGAGCCGAGCACCGTCCAGTCGCGGGTACCTGGGTTGGTCACCATCGGCCCAACGACAATCCGATCGGTGGCAGCCAGCATCTGGCTGTAGACAACGAACGGTTCCTGCCAGAGGACGTGCGAATCGAAGGTCCAGACGTGCGAGAACCCGTTTTGCTCGGCCAGTTTGGCCAAATCGACGACCCGTGAAGCCGGCGGGTCGGTTTGCAGGACGACTCCGAAATCCATTGCGCTGCCTCTCCGTCGGTCGAGTTATGTGTGCTGCGGAATCTCCAGGGGTACCCCGCAATTGATCAGATCCCGCCGGTGTTCAATCGTCGTCACTACACCCCCTCAGATGAGCATCTGGTTCATACCGCGTTTCAGGTACGACCCATCGCCCTTGGAGCCGACATAGCGACCACCGTCGATGATCGTTTTCCCCCGGGAGAGGACCTTGTCGATCTTGGCGTTGATTTCCATCCCCTCGTAGGCGGTGTAGTCGATGTTTCCGTGAATCGTGTCGGGGGCCGAATAGGTGAAGGATGCCCGGGGGTCGTAGATCACGATGTCGGCATCCGACCCGACAGCGATGGTGCCTTTACGCGGGTAGAGGCCAAACATCTTGGCTGGGCCCGTGGCGATCAGGTCTACCCAGCGATTGATGTCAAAGCGACCACCCACCACACCGCTCTGGTACATGACGTTGAAACGCTCCTCAACACCGGGTAGCCCGTTGGGGATCAGCGTGAAGTTGCCTTCCCCCAAACGCTTCTGGCGGCCCAGCTTTTCGTCGTCGTCGTAGAAGAAGCAGGCGTGGTCGGTGGAAACGACCTGGAGATCTCCTCTCGCCAGGGCATTCCACAGGTACTCCTGGTGGCCCTCCCCCGCGAACCGGATGGGGGTCGAACAGACGTATTTCGCTCCTTCGAACCCCGGGCGAGAGACATGGTCTTCGACCGACAGGTGAAGGTATTGGGGGCAGGTCTCCCCGAACACGTTGAGGCCCCGGTCACGTGCGTGGGTGAGTTCGGCCACAGCCTCCTTGGCCGACATGTGGACGATGTAGACGGGTGCCCCGGCTAGTTCGGCGAGAGTGATCGCCCGATGCACCGCCTCCGACTCGGTGGAGGGGGGACGGGTGATCGAGTGGTACTTGGGGTCCGTTTCGCCCCGTTGAACGGCCTGCTCGCGAAGCACGTCGATGGCGATTCCGTTTTCGGCGTGCATCATGATCGTCGTGCCGTCACTTGCGGCTTGTTGCATAGCGCGGAAGATCTGGCCGTCGTCAGAGTAAAGGACGCCGGGATAGGCCATGAACAGCTTGAAGCTGGTCACGCCTTCGTCGACGATGGCGGCCATCTCCTTGAGTGACGAGTCGTTGACGTCACCGACGATCATGTGAAACCCGTAATCGATCGCGCAGTTTCCCTCCGCTTTACGCATCCAGGTCTCGTAGCCCGCACGGATCGTTTCACCCTTGACCTGGACGGCGAAGTCAACAACGGTGGTAGTTCCCCCGAAGGCTGCCGCCCTGGTGCCGGTTTCGAAGTTGTCCGAAACGTACGTTCCCCCGAATGGCAGTTCGAAGTGGGTGTGCACGTCGACCCCGCCGGGCACTACGTACTTTCCGTGGGCGTCGATCACCTGGGAAGCGCCCTCGGCCCAGTTGTGTGAGCCGGCCGCTCCGATCGCCAGAACCTTCCCGTCCCCGATAAGGAGGTCCGCTTCGATGGTCTGGTCGGCGGTGACGACTGTGCCGTTGATGATGACAATTCTCATCGTTTGTCTCCTATTTGGCGGCCCGACGCGCTCAACGAAGTCGCTCCGCTCAGTATCTCAAAGGTCTCAATGCGTGTCTTGATGAATCTCCCACTGTTCGTTTAGGGAGCGACCAGGTCACCGTAGGCATCGGGCCGCCGGTCGCGGTAGAAGGCCCACTGTTTCCGAACTTCCTCGATCATGTCAAGGTCGAGATCCCTGACTACGAGTTCCTCATCGGTATCGGATGCGGCGCCGTCGACGATTTGGCCGCGCGGGTCGACGAAGTAGGACGATCCGTAGAAGTCGTTGTCCCCGTAGGGTTCGCGACCTACCCGGTTGATGGCCGCGATGAAGTATTCGTTGGCCACAGCTGCGGCCGGTTGCTCGAGATTCCATAGGTACATGGACAATCCGCGGCTGGTTGCCGAAGGGTTGAAGACGATCTTGGCGCCGTTGAGGCCGAGAGCTCGCCATCCTTCCGGGAAGTGCCGGTCGTAGCAGATGTAGACGCCGATCCGCCCCACCGCCGTGTCGAAGATCGGATATCCGGTGTTGCCCGGCCGGAAGTAGAACTTCTCCCAGAATCCTTTCACGTTGGGGATGTGCGTCTTGCGATACTTGCCAACGTAGGATCCGTCGGCGTCGATAACTGCGGCCGTGTTGTAGTAGAACCCGTCGTCCTCCTTCTCGAAGATGGGGACCACCAGCACCATCCCGGTCTCCTTGGCGAGCTCTTGCATGAGCCGCGTGGTTGGGCCATCGGGCATCGGTTCGGCATAGTCGAAGTGCTCGTCCTCCTGCACCTGGCAGAAGTAGGGGCCGTAGAACAGCTCCTGAAAGCACATCACCTGGGCACCCTGTTCAGCAGCCTGGCGGGCATACTGCACGTTCTTCTCGATCATTGAATCCTGGTCGCCGGTCCATTCGGTCTGGACAATGGCTGCTCGTACCACATTCGCCATGCTGGATCTCCTTCTCGAGGGTTCCGGGAGCCCGGGACGGGCGGTGCCTCGTGGGCCGCGGGAACCTGCGGCTTCCCCAACCTACCCCAGGTACCCGCAGAGTGCGGCCACCAAAGTCTGGCGAGATTCAGGTCGCCGGCTTGTCGGGGAGTACCTCCGGCCACCTTGGCAGCACAGGATCCCGCAATCCCGGACCCCTTCGACCCGTCAACAAGTTTCGACTTGGACGGGATGGGGTGTTGTTTTCACTGAGTGACTCGTTGTAGAAACCGGCCGTCCGGGAGGTGACGGTTCTCTCCAGAAGTGTCCACCGACTGTTCCTGTCGACCCATTCGCTGGTAGAGGCTGGAGATGCAACCCACCCACAGATCGTGCGCCCTCCGCGACCACACCGCCCAGCACGGTCAACTCCCCCGCGTCGACCGCTCCCGGATTCTCTTCAACCGCAACCCAACCAACAGACCCCGTCAGGCGTCAGCGGTCAAGACCACCTTGCCGGCGTATCCGCCGCGCTCCATGAACTCGTGGGCGCGGGAGGCTTCGAGCAGGGGGAAGCGTTCGGCAATCACCGGTCTCATCTTGCCGGTTGCGGCCAGATCGAAGAACTCGGCAAGGGAGTCTCGATACCAATCCATATGCTCGCTGGGGTAGTTCTCCATTCCTGGTCCCAGCGGCGCCGTCTTGCCATTCGGCAGGATCTTCACCAGACCGACCACCAGCATGCTGGGCGGGATCATTTTGAAACCGCCCCGTACGGCACCGGCCATGCCGAGCAACACCAGCCGCCCACCTTTGCCAAGTGCCCGGTAGGAACGCCAGAGCTGGCGGCCGCCCCCGATGACATCGAAGACGACATCGACGCCGTCGCCGGTCAGTTCATGGATACGGGCAACGAAGTCCTGGTTGCGGTAGTCAATCGGTGTGGCGCCGAGAGACTCGACCAACTCATGGTTGTGTGCCGAGACGGTGCCGTAGACCTCCAAACCGGCCAGAGCGCCCAGTTGAACCAGGGCGCTGCCGACCCCTCCAGCCGCACCGTGAGCGAGTATGCGTTCTCCGCTCCGGACACAAGCCATCTGGTGCATCGCCAGGCTTGCCGTCAGGTAGTTGACCACCAGACCAACGGCTTCGTCGGAATCGAGGCCCGGAGGGACAGGCACCGCCCGGTCGGCGGGCGTGCAAATGAACTCCGTGTATCCACCTGCCTCACCAAACGTCCAGAGGGCAACCCTCCGTCCGACCTCCAGGTTCGATACGCCGGCACCCAGCTTGTCTACTACCCCGACGACGTCCTCGCCCGGTGTGTACGGTGGGCTAACTCCCGGGAACCAGTGCCGGCGGAGCATGACGTCGTAGCTCGAGACTCCGGCGGCCAGGGTCCTTACGCGAACCTCACCCGGCCCGGGCTCGGGCAGATCCTCAGTCACGACTTCCAGGACTTGCGGTCCCCCACGCCTGGCCACAACAATTCGGTGATTCTTGGCCTCATCCATGCTGAACCCTTCGCGGCGGCTCCGGCAGCCCGGGCGCATCTGCCGTGACATTGATGCCCCTGAACAGGAGCCACAACCCAAGACCGACTTCAGCGACGAAACTCAGCGCCAACCCGGGAGAACTCATGGCGGGGTAGTCCGGCAGGAGTATCGCCTGGAAGAACCAGAGGAGGACGGCGAAGCCATCCAGGATCAGCAAAACGCCCAGGGACTTGGGCAGGAATCCGGACTTGTAGACCAGGTAGCCGAGTGGGAACAGCCACGTACCAAAGAAGAGCTGCGCGGTGGCGAAGCCCACCTTGTGCAGGTCAAGGGACAGAAACTGCAGGCCCTCGATCTGTGCGAGAGAGAAGGCCCCCTTGAAGCCGGAAGCGTCGGTCGACAGCATCCCGAAGATGAGCGGTAGGTAGCTCGCCACCTGTATGGCAACGCCGATCGCGTTGAGCAGCAGGAAGAGCAGCGCCAGATCCCGGTTCACGGGCCTGAGAAGGACGTAAAGACCCCAAGCGGCCATGACGAAGAGGAAGGCCGAGAGCAAGCCGAATCCGAGCCCGGCAGCGAACTGTGACGAATCGGTAGTGAGTGCTTGGTAGGCCAGTTCGACGTCGCCAATTCCGATATGGCCGAACACGTCGGCGAGGGCCATGGCAAGAATGAACGCAAGGTAAAGACCACCCGTGATCCTGGCCAGCCTCCTCCGCGGAATCTCGACGATCACGCTCGAAGACATGTTCACTCCGATCCACAGTCAGGTGACGGCTACGAGAGGTTCAGTGTGGCGAAGCTGGGCGATCCGCACTAGTGCCGACTGTCGGCAGGGGCTGGGACCTCCGGCCATTCCTTGAGTTGCAGCTGTTAAGCGACCATTACCTCAGATCGAACGAAGGAGGAAGTGTGGTTAGCGAGGAACTGGTGAACCCGAAAGTGAACATACGGGTACTGCTGGCGGTGTTCTGGATATGTCACTTCATACTGTGGATCTTCGGGGACATGTTCACCCAGCTGCAAGGCATGGGTGAGTCTGTTACTGATTCGCTGGTTCTCTTCGTTGCGCCCACCACTGCGATTGTGCTGACGCTGATCGTGGTCTTCTGTCTGGTAGGGCGTCCCGCCTACGTCCGGTTGGCCAACCTGATCGTGGCTCCGTTGTACTTGTTGTTCAACATAGTTTTCTTTGTTGATGCCACAGAGGGGTGGGAGTACTACCTGGGGGTCTTCTACGTCCTGTTCAACGTGCTGATCATCTGGCGTGCCTACACGTGGCCAAAGGCCGAGTAGGACTGGAGCCCTCTGCCCAAAGCCGCACACAACGGCACCGCAGCGTGCGGTTCTCCCCCAATCGGACAGGGCCGCGCCGGTCTCTACACCTATAGGACGCCGGAGAACATTGCCGGTTGCAGGATCACCAACCCGACTTTCTCGGATGGACCCTTTCGCCTGTAATCGCCTGCTCCGGATGGAGGCTTTCGCCTCGGCAGCGTCGCCAATTCCACGGCCGCTTTCAACCAGAGGCGTATACCTTTGCCGAAGCCTCGTGCCAGACCAATAACCAGCTCGAATCGGCCCTACTGAGAGACGACCTGGATGCTGACTTGGGGAAGGGTCCCGAGATCGATGCCCAGCGACGGGACCGCCAGCAGGACGCTGTAGATGCCCGGTGATGGTGGGGTGAACGTCAGCGTGTAGGCGCCGTCGGCAGACGGTGTGGCCCGGAGGCTTGTGTTCCAGCTGCCTCCGGTCTGGATAATCCTTGCGCTGACGTCCTCGAGATTCGAGAGCGAGGTGCCGGTATCGCCGCCGCTCAGTTCGAATCGGAAGTCATGCACTTCGCCGGCAATTGGAGCTTCGTCGGACAGCACTCGAATCTCAGCATTGGCTGCGATGCCCTGCAGCGGTTCGTCGGCGGCCTTGGCGGTGAAGCTGAAGCAGTTGACCATCCGCGGCTCATTGAGCAGGAAGGCCACGACGAACTCGCCGCTCTGGGGAATGCGAATGCTGCCCGTGTAGACGCCGGGAGCCGGCTCTTTGAGGCTGCGGTCGACGACTTGCACGGCGCGCGGTTCGAGGGTGTGGCCCTGGAAGCCGCCGAGCGCTGCCTGTGATCCCTCGGTGTAGAAGTACACGGTGTCGTCGGCCGGGTTGGCGATCAACAGGGAGTTGCCGTCGGGTGTGGTTGTGATGGCGTCGGCGCCTATCGATTCTCCGGAGGTTCCGGGCGGGCGGTCGCCGATCGGCACGGTGAGGACCGAGATGTCGCCGGTCGGGTTGATTTCGTCGAGCGGGATGACGGTGACCGATGGTGATCCGCCGTTGTGGATGTATGCTGCTTGGTTGGTGAAGGTGACCTGGTCGGGCACGCCCTTGGCGGGGATTTGGTGGGTGATGCGGTTGCTCGCGGTCTCAATGATGTAAGCCTTCTCGAGTTGTGGGTTCACTGCCACTACCCAGCGGCCATCTGGTGACACGTCGATATCCGAGACGCCAACATCGACCTGCAGGCGGGCAGTCTCCCTGCCGCTCGCGGGGTTGAAGATGGAGATGGCGCCGGCTTCGGGTTGCGCGATATAGGCGTCGCCGGTAGTGGTGGACACGGCGATGGCGCTGGGTGTCCCAGCGAGCGGGGTTCGATGGATCTCGCGGAGGGTGTCGGTGTCGAACACGAGCGCACCGTCGATCGTGCCGGCCACGGCCCGGCCTCCGCTCGTCGAGAAGCCGATGGCAACGACCGAGTCTTCGGTACGAATGGTCTCGACGTCCAGCGTTTCAGTGTCGATGACGGCAATCCCGCCGTTCCCGCCGAGGGCCGCCCAGGCCTGGGTCCCGCCGGGTTGGATAGCGATCTGGCCGGGCGGCCCGTCAACATCGACCGTGTCTTCGACCAGGAAAGCGTTCAGGTCGACTACGGCGACCCCGTTCATCGATGGCATGGTGGCGAAGAGGCGAGACTGTTCCGGGGCCATAGCCCAATCCTGCGGCGCAGCCTGGAGAAGGATCACCGAGAACAGGTTGGTCATTCCGCCGACGTTGATCATCGGATCGATAAGGAACGGCGGTGACTCGCCACAACCACGACGCCAACGTCGGCGAAATCGCCGCTCAAGCCAGAGTCGCCGGGCTGTAGGACACATCGACACAGGCA
>DATIPS010000021.1 GCA_035471805.1 Acidimicrobiia bacterium
CGACGGCCACCCCATGCACATCCACGAGGTGGCCTTCGAGGTCGTCAACCGCCAGGACATCTTCGTGAACGAGGCCACCCAGGAGGTCCAGGTGGTGCCCGGGTCGGTACCGGCGCTGCCTGAGCCCTGGGAGACCGGGTACAAGGACACCGTGATCGCCTACCCGGGGCAGGTGACCCGGGTGCGGGCACAGTTCAACACTCCGGGCCAGTTCGTCTGGCACTGCCACATCGTCGAGCACGAGGACAACGAGATGATGCGGCCCTTCCGGATCGGCCCCGTGCAGCCGGGTCAGCCTACGTAGCATCGGCAACGAATCCCACCGAGGAGGGCCGCCTTGGGCGGCCCTCCTTTCATCCGCTCATTGCGTGAGTTATTCCCGGAAGTCTGCACACGGCCGCGCAAGATGCGGTTTGCCTGAGAGGTCCTACGCGTCCATCCTTGGGTGATGCGCCTGAAGGAGATCCTCCTCGCTCAGATCGCCGGGAGCGGACCGCTGCCGTTCGAGGACTTCCAGCGCGCCGCCCTCTACCACCCGGAGCACGGCTTCTTCTCGAAGGGTGAGCTGCGGTCGACGAAGGCCGGCGATTTCCTGACCAGCCCGGAGGTCAGCCCCCTGTTCGGCGAAACCCTGGCGGCTTTCGTGGAGATGGAGAGGCAACGCCTTTCCTCCCCCGGCGCCTCAGCCGGGGGAGGTGGCTCGCTGCGCAGCAGCGAGACGGAGGGGGAGGCTGACAGATTCCACCTAATCGAGGTCGGCGCAGGGTCGGGTTCGTTGCTCAGGTCGCTGCTCGCGTCGCTCTCGTTCGAACCGGAAGTCTGGGCAATCGAAGCATCTCCCGCGGCTCGCGAGGTTCTCACCAATCTCTCTTCTTCTCCCGGCTACCAGGCCCCGGGTGCAGAAGCGAGAGCCGGCTCCGTCTCGCTCCATGTCCTCTCTTCGATCGAGGAACTACCCGGACACCTATCGGGGGTCATCCTCGCCAACGAGCTGATCGACAATCTGCCGGTTGCGATCGCGGTGCGGACGGAGGACGGTTGGCGGGAGCGCTGGGTCGGAGCTGACAACGATGAGCTGGTCCTCGTCGATGCCGGGGCGCGCCCGGAGGTCGTCGAATGGTGCGACCGGTTCGCCGGCCCCTGTCCCGTCGACGGCTTCGTCGAGGTGCAACTCGAGGCGGCCCGCTGGTTCGAGACCGCGCTTGCGAAGCTCGACCGGGGTGCTCTCGTCCTGATCGACTACGGCGATACCGCCGAGAACCTCGAGCCGCGCCGGACCGAGGGAACCCTGCGAACCTACCGGGCTCACCACCTGGGACCGCACCCGCTCGATCAACCTGGGGCGACGGACGTCACCGTCGATGTGAACTTCACAGCACTCGAGGTGATCGGGAAAGAGTACGGCGCAGAGGTTGAGTACCACCGCCAGGATGACTTCCTTGCCTCTCTCGGCCTCCGCGAACGACTCAGCCGGCTTCGACGCGCCGAGCTCACGCTCGCCGCCTCCGGAGACCCGATGGAGCGGCTCAAGATCCGTTCCATCAAGAACGAGGTAGAGACCTTGCTTCACCCGCGCGGACTCGGCGACTTCAGGGTCCTCGTAGTCCGCGTCGGCTGACCCTCCCGGCACCCCTCTCGTGGTTCGCGCGGTTCGCAATCACGAGCGACAAGGAACTCTGAATGGGGAGAGCTAGTCACAACGAGTGTGTTCAACCCCAGGAGTGATCACACTGCTCACGTTGTTCACTCGAAGTACGGGTTCCTCGATTCGCATGAATACCGGGAGGAAGCCGGGAGCAACTCAGGAACGGTGACCAGAGTGATCAACCTCGGTGACTACGCCTCGGCACGGGCGGCACCCGGATGTGACCGGCCTCTGCGAGATCGTTGTAAGTATGGGTGCGCCGCTCGAGATGCTTCTCGGGGCGCTCGGAAGCCCCCTCCGGAGCTCGGTCTGAAACCACAACCCACATGGCGGCGCATCTGGTCGCGGCTATGAAGAGCGGCAGACAACCCACGCCCGGCGAAGGGCCGGTCCGGAACTCCGCGAAAGGATTCTCTCAAGCCAGATCCAAAGGAGCCGAAGGAGACCCTATGATCGGCCATAGGGATACCCACATGACTGTCCACATAGACATCCACACGGCAAGCACGAAGCAGAGTGGCGACCATGGGTAACGTCATCGCGTTCGCCAACGGCAAAGGGGGGGTCGGAAAGACCTCGTTTACCGCCAACTTCGCCGCTCTCGCAGCCCTCTCGGGGTGGCGGGTTCTGGCCGTGGATCTCGACCCGCAGGGCAACCTCGGCGCCGACCTCGGTTACGAGCAAACCGATGCCGGCGACGACGGACGCGAACTGATGGAGGCCTTCATGAACGGCCGTGCTCCCAGGCCCATGCCGGCGGTCCGAGAAGGTCTCGACGTCCTCGCGGGAGGGTCCCGGTTGGACGGGCTCGTCGAGGTCCTCGTTCGTGCTCCGATCTCCGACCGGCTCCATCTCGTCGGCAACCCGCTGAGAGCGATCTCGGATCGCTACGACCTGGTCGTGATCGACAGTCCTCCTACGGGAGGCGTCGTGCTCCAGGCGATCCTGGCGGCGACCTCGTTCGTGGTGGTTCCGACCCGCCGGGACCTGGCGTCGATGCAAGGCTTGACCAGGGTTGCCCGGGAGTTCGCAACGGTCCGATCTTCTGTCAATCCAGACCTGCGTCTTCTCGGGGTTCTCCTGTTCGATTTCGCGGCGCAGGACACCCGTCTGGTCGCCGAAGTGAGAACGATGCTGGAGGAGCGTCTGTCCAGGATCGCTCCGGTGTTCGGAGGCTATGTGAGAGAGGCTCGGCGCGCCTCGACCGAGATGCGCCGGCTGGGGATGCTCGCCCACGAGTATGAGGAAGCGTCCAAAGCGCCCGGTGGCGCCCGACTGCAGGGGTCGGTTTCCGGTCTCGCAGATGACTACCGGCGTCTGACCGCCGAGATTCTCTCGGCTTACGTTGCCCGCACGGCTCCGCCGGCGGCCGATCCCTGGAGCGCCGTATGAGTGACAAACTGGACTTCAGCGGGTTCGAAACCCCGGTCGAGGCGGAATCGATTCCATCACCGCCGAAGCAGGTTCCCAAACCACCCCCGTCCGCTGCTCCCCGCAAGAAGAAACCAAAGACCCAGGCGTCGCGTCGCAAACGCCGCATAAACGTGTCGCTGGAACCTGCCATAAGCCGCCGTGCGGTGAATGAGGCCGCAGCTAGGCGGCTGACCTTGTCCGACCTACTTCGATCTGCGTACCGCGATGCAGCCGGTCGCTTCGACGCAACGTGGTTCGGATCGAACCCCGAACCTTTCGCCCATCGATCCAACACCTCCTCCGGCCGTATCGTGCACATGTTGTACCTGACCGATGAAGAGGTGGGGATTCTCGATGGGCTCGCCGCCGAGTACGGCTCGTCGCGGTCGGGTGTCGTATCCGCTCTGCTGGCTGCCTCGATCGGCTGACCAACCCCGGCGGGTCGGCTGGGATTTCTCACACAAAAAGCTTCAGTGAGCAAGGTTGGACTGCCGAATAACACTGTGTGAACCGCGCGATCCGCACACCATCCCTTCGTCGTTCCGGGAGCCGTCCTCCCAAATCCCGACGCGACAGGCCGCTACTCATAACGATCGGCGCCGGTCTCATTCTGCTCCTCGTGGTCGGCGTCGTCTTCAGTGCAGCCTGGGGATCTCAGCGAATAACCAAGGCGGCTGCCGCTTTGCACAACGCCGACGAGACGCTCCGGTCGGCGACCGTCGCCAGGGCGCAGCTTGCTCTTGCAGTTCACATGGCGGCGGTTGACCGAGAGTTCGGAACGAACTCACTTGACGCTCGAAATGTCTCGCTCTCGGAAGTTCTTGCAGCTCTGTCGGACATGAACAGCGGGTTTGACGACCTGGAGACGGCGGAGGACGTGCTGCTCCCCTCAGCCGCGCGTGCCAGTGTGGAAGCGTTCAATGCGGCTGCCGGCAAGATTCACGATCTCCTTGATTCGGGCGAGTCGGTGCAGGGCCAGCTGGCTGCCGAGGAATCACTGGACCAAACCTTCCAGTCTCTGATGGGCGCTCTTGTGCAAGTTCGCAACGACCTGTTCGCGGAGATCGAGGCTTCGGACGATTTGCTGGTCACGGTGGGCGATGTGTCACGGTTCCTGGTCGCCTTCCTGATTCCGGCCGCGATCATCTTGATCTACCAACGGCTTGCGTCGCGTGCTCGTGGTCAGGCCGAGCTCGAAGCCCGTCTGGATGCCGAGCGCCGTTTGTCACAAGCGCGGGAGGAATTCATTGCGAACGCGTCGCACGAGCTGAGGACTCCGCTGACCGGTATCCACGGACTGGCGATGTTGCTCGAGGACGACCCTGTGGTTCAGTCATCTGAAGTGGCGTCCGAGTTCGTCAGGATGATCGTGTCCGAATCGGCCGATCTCGGGCGCATGGTCGAAGACCTACTGACAACGGCGCGCCTCGATGCCGGTGCGCTCACCTATTCATTCTCGGACGTGGACGTCCCGGAAGAGGTTCGGGAAGTCATCGAACCGATGCGGCGTTCCAAGCTCGAAGCGACGATCCACTGTGCTCCGGGAGTGATCCGGGCGGACCACCTGCGTTTCCGCCAGATCTTGCGCAACCTTCTATCCAATGCTCGGAAATATGGTGGGCCGAAGATCTGGGTGGAGGGATCCGTCGTCGGCCGGACCTATCAGCTGGTGGTCGCCGACAACGGGGTAGGGCTTCCGAAAGAACTCGAGGACAAGGTATTCCAGCGTTTCATCCACCAGAACGCGCAGACTGCCGTCAAGGACTCGGTCGGCCTCGGCCTTTCTATTGTGCGGGCGCTTGCCGACGGCATGTCGGGTTCCGTCGAGTACGAACGCCGTGACGGCGAGACGCGATTCATCGTTGCCATGCCGCTCGCAGACGTCGACGCCACCGGGAGCCCTTTCGACGAGTTCTTGCCCGAAGTGACCCGCCGCTGAGCAGGCCCCTCGATCTTCGCCGGGCCGCCGGCGATAGTCGATGCGATTCCCGGGTTGAGCAGAACCGAAAGCGATGCTTTGGACGGTTGGCTATCTGATCTGAATGTTGTGGGTTTGTCGGCGGTAGATACCACTAGTGCATGGTGCGGGGGATGAAGAGGCCGTACCCGAAACCCACTCCCGCCTTATACGTCGGGGACGCGCCCTCTGGGGAGACTGATCCAGCGAACCTCCCGTCCTTGAACTCGGCGCCGGGCCGCCTCGACTCAGTTCCGTGTGCTCTGTGCGGAAAGGCTACGTCCACAATCAATGCCACATGAGTGTCCACATTGCTTGCGGGCCTGATCGGGATGGAGACCCTTGGCCTTCGGAGGAGCGAGTCCGGGTCGATTCCTCCGCTGCGGCCTTCGTCGTGTGCTGGAAGATTCACGGACCACGCACTAGTTCGTATGGCGACCGGGCTAATGGCCCGAGATTCTCTTTAGGTTCCGGCAATTCCGCGCCGAAAACATTGGTGTGAGCCGTACCACGCTTCCGAGTTCCGGTTGGGCCTTCCCGGGTCCTGACAGTGCACGGCACCCCGGCTGGCGCAACCTGCCCGCCGGCCGGGTCTTCCTCGAGCGCCTCCGGAAAGTCGGGCTGGCTCTGCTGGCGTTTCTGATGGTCGTGCTCGGTCTGCCGTTGTTGGACGCTACGGCCGAAACCCCGGGACTCGAGGTTCAACTGACGGCGGATCCGCAAGGCGCACTGAGCGGCGGTGACTCGATCTCCTACACGTACTCGGTCTTCAACGGCACCGGCGCCTTGCTTCCGGACCTCAGCGTGGAGGCAGCACTGGCTCCCGGTCTCAGTCCAATGTCAACCGAAACTCCGATCATCGTCCGGGCGTTTGGGCTCTCAGCCGTGGACGACTTCACGTCGAGCAGTTTCGATGGTTCAACCGGCAGCCATGGCTGGACAGGGTCCTGGATCGAACAGCCGGAGACGGATGGACCGGATTCCGGCGATGTCCGGGTCGGCAACTTCGACAACATCGCGGTGGCTCAACTGTCGGGCAACGGCTCGCAGCTCAGCCGCACCGTCGACCTCACCGGATTCCCGGTCGCCTATCTGACCTACCGAATCAAACGAGTTGATCTTCCAGATGGTGCCGCGGTGACCGTGGCCGTCTCAGATCCGGTGACCGGCACACCGGTACCGGTGGATCAGCTGACCGGGTCGGGGAATGGGCTAACGGATCCCGACTTCGAGACCATGACCGTCGATATCACCGAAATGGTCGGACCGGCCACCGAAGTCATCTTTCGCGTCGATGACGTCGATGTCCGCCACGAAGGCGGTCTGATCGTTGACTCGGTAGCGATCGATGCCAATCCTCCCGCTCCGGTCTTCGGTGAGGTGCCCGCTCTGGCGGGCGGTCTGACCCTGCTTCCAGGGGACACACTCGTCGGTTCTTTCTCCGCTCGACTCGATGGAACGGCTGATGTGAAAGCGATCGAGACGGGCCTGACCGTCACCGGCCCAGACGATGTCTTCGGTCGAGCCACTGCTTCCAATCCCACACCGCATAACGACGACTCTTCCACCGACCCTGTTGCTTCCCCTACTACATCCACAACACCCGTCACCGGTGCAGCCGGACCGACCATGTCGGCTGCCGAGTGGCAAGCTGCACTTCAGAACAACTCGCCCGACCAGCCTCTCACATTCGAACAGAACTCCGGTCAAGCCGACCCGAACCTCGATTTCGTGGCGATGGGCCGGGGCTATGCCGTCACCCTTGCCGGCGCTGAGGCAGTGCTGACTCTCGGCAGCGGCAACTCTTCCAACGAGGTGCGGATGGCCTTCGTCGGCGCTGCACCGGATCCTTCACCGGTTGGATTCAACGCCACCGGCCCTGGCAAGTACGCCGCAGTCACCTACACCGATGTCTATCCCGGAATCGACGTCACCTACTCAGCGGCGGGGCGTGAGCTTCGATACGACCTCACGGTCCAGCCCAACAGCAACCCAAACCAGATCGCACTCACGTTCTCGGGCGCCAACGAACTGAGAATCCAGGAAGACGGGTCGCTGCTCATCGACCGACGAATCGGCCGTGATCTGCACGCGACCGCCCCCCACACCTACCAGATCGTCAACGGACGCCAGATCACCATCGAAAGCAGCTACCTGCAAAGAAGCGACGGAGCCATTGCCTTCGTAGTCGGCGACTACGACCGCACACTCCCGCTCATCATCGATCCGACCTTCAAGTCGGTGGCCACCGGCGGAGGTTTGATTCCGAGCGGGACAAACATCAATCTTCCGGTCCCGGCCGGTGTCGTGGCGGGCGACCTGCTAATTGCCCAGGTCGCCTACAGCGCAAACAGCACCGGTTCGATCACCCCGCCGGCGGGTTGGAACCTGATCCATCTGCTGAAACACCCGACCTCAGGAATCATGCAGGGCCTGTATTGGCGTGAAGCAACGGCAAGCGAGCCTGCGCAGTATGGCTTCTTGCTCGTGAGTGGGGCGACGGACGCGGCTTCAGGCGCCATCGGCGCCTACAGCGGTGTGAACATGGCAAGTCCGATCGACGCCTTTGGGGGTCAAGTCAATGGATTAACCACCAGCCTCGTCGCTCCGTCCATTACGACCACTCAGCCTGGAACCACTCTGATCGCGTTCTTTGCCGTCAGAGACGATGGGGCAATAACCCCACCGGTGGGTATGAACGAACGGTGGGATATTGCCAGCGGCGGAGGTGGTTCCCCGTTCGCGGAAACCGTGGCCGAAGCAGCCGATGAGGTTCTCGCGGTGGCCGGGGTGACCGGCACCCG
The DNA here is from genome assembly GCA_035471805.1 of Acidimicrobiia bacterium. Classification (NCBI taxonomy): domain Bacteria; kingdom Bacillati; phylum Actinomycetota; class Acidimicrobiia; species Acidimicrobiia bacterium. The sequence goes on from DATIPS010000021.1 coordinate 7,820, forward strand.
GACGGCAACGGCGGAAGCCAGCGACGGCAGCGTCGGTCACCTCGTGGCACTCGCTCCGGCACCTGCCGCCTCGAGCACGTATTTGGATGAGTTCAACTCGGTTTCGTTTGGGGGGAGCGACGGGACTTTGGATTGGACGCCGAACCCGTGGTCCGAAGTTGGTGAGTGGGACGGGGCGGGTCTCGGGTTCGTGCGAGTGAGCAGCCTGTGGCCGGTGGTGGCGGGAAATGCGCTGTCCATGGATTTGGGAGCTATTCGCAGTGTATTCCGCCAGGCCGATCTGAGCGGGGCCACCTCGGCCACCCTCACCTTCTCCTACGAGCAGAACAACACCTTTGGTACCGACCCAGTGGTCGTGTTGGAGGTTTCGGGCAACGGTGGGGGATCTTGGAGTGCTCTGCAGTCCTACACGGTCAACATCGATATCAACTCACCGGTATCGCAGTCGTTCGATATATCCGCCTACGCGGCAGCCGATACCCAGATCAGGTTCCGGAACACCATCGCGAGTAGCGGCCACGACTTCTACCTCGACGACGTCCAGATCGAAGCCACCTTCGCGGCCAACAACCCGCCGGTGGCGGTCGATGATGCGGATGGCACCCTTGCGGACGCTGCAGTAGTGGTCGATGTGCTCGCCAACGATTCAGATCCCGACTCCGACCCGCTCACGGTCGATTCGGTCACCCAGGGGGCGAACGGCACGGTGGTCAACAACGGCACCAACGTCACCTACACCCCCAACGCTTCCTGGACCGGGATCGACACGTTCACCTACACCGTCTCCGACGGCAACGGGGGGTTGGACACCGCAACCGTTACGGTGACCGTCTCGGGTCCGGGACTGTTCGTTGTCAACTCCACGGGTGATGCCGGGGATGCTTTTGCGGGAAACGGGGTTTGTGATACCGGTGGTATCAACAGCCAGGGGGCGACGGAGTGCACGCTACGGGCTGCGATCGAAGAAGCCAATGCCTTCGGAGCGATGGACACGATCGAGTTCAACATTCCGGTCACGGAGTCGGGGTATTCGGCCGTACCGCTGGCGTTTACGCTGACCCCGAATTCTCCATATCCGAGCATCTCAGACCCGGCGACACTAGACGCCACCACCCAGCCCGGGTACACCGGTGACCCGATAGTCCAGCTGGACGGTACCAGTGCCATCGGAGCTACCGCCGGGCTGGCGATAGTGACCAACGACAGCACCATCAAGGGTTTCATAGTCCACAGCTTCGCCGACGAGGGCCTGGAGATCGACGGCTTGCCCGGATGGGGTGACAACAACACCCTTTCCAACAACTGGGTCGGGATCGACGCCTCCGGGACCGTGCGGGGCAACACCGACAACGGGATCCTCGTATCGGAGAGCGCCTCGGGCAACATGATCGGTGGGACCGGTCCCTTCGATGGCAATGTGGTGGTTGGAAGTCCCAACCGCGGCATCCTGATTCGGCCCAACTGTGTGGACAACACAGTGATCGGCAACTCGGTGTACGGCAACACCGGGTTGGGAATCGATCTGGGCGAAGACGGGGTGACCCTCAACGATCCGGGGGACGGCGACTCGGGTGGCAACGATCTGCTGAACTTCCCGGTCATCACCTCGGCCACCGAGTTCGGGGGCACCCTCACTATCGGTTTCGACCTGGACGTTCCGGCCGGCAACTATCGGATCGAGTTCTTCACGAACACGGCTGCCGACCCTTCCGGCTACGGCGAAGGTGAGACCTTCGTCGCCTTCTACGATGTGTCGGGCCATCCCGGCGGGTCGGCCTCATACAGCGCCTCCTTCGCCGGGTCGATCGGGGACATCCTCACCGCCACCACCACCGAAGGCACCAGCTCCCCGTTCGGACCGACCTCCGAATACTCCTCAGCCGTCACCGTCACCAACACGCCTCCGGCGTTCATACCGCCACTCGCTGATCAGAACGACCCCGAAGGAGTTCCGCTGATATCCGTTTCCGCAGCCGCCACCGACGCAGAGGGCGATACGCTCACCTACTCGGCCACCGGTTTGCCTCTCGGGTTGTCGATTGACTCCGGAACGGGCTTGATCACCGGGCTGATCAACCACGCAGCGGCGGCTTCCAGCCCCTACACCGTTGAGGTGTCGGTGACCGATGGTGTCAACGCCCCGGTGACCGACACTTTCACCTGGACGGTCACCAACGTGGCAACCAGCGTGCCCTATGTGGTGGCCGGAACGGGTGGAGCCGGTGGTGGCGATGACTTGCTGACCGCGGTCGACGAAGCGGATTTCAACCCGGTCACCAATGAGGTGGACATCGGGATCGGAACCGGGACTAGCTCTGTCGAGGCGATCGCGGCTCACCCGACAACGGGGGTGGTGTATGCGGTGGACGGCGGCCAGTTCGGTACCTTGGACCCCGAGTCGGGGTCGTTCTCGCCGATCGGACCGGGGTTGGGTACTGCTGGTGGGTCGCTGGGTGAGGTGTTGCTGAACGACGTTCGGGGTTTGGCATTTCATCCGCTGAACGGGCGGTTGTATGGAGTGCATCGGAGGGCCTTCGGCGACGATGTGCTGTTCCGCATAGATGTCGGGACCGGTCTGCACATTCCGAACGCGTTCTTCTTCTCGGATTACTCACGGGTGCGGTCCTGGGGGCCGCTCGACGACGCAACTTCACTGGCGATCGACCCTGCCGATTGGCAGATATACGCGGTCTTGACCGATGGAGCTTCGTCGGAGTTGGTCACCGTGAGTTCCTACTTCGGCTTCACGAACAGCGCGGGCGTTCTCTCGCAGCCGATCACTGGATTGAGTTTCGATACTTCCGGCCAACTGTGGGGTGTTGACGGTGGTGCGCTGTATCAGGTTGACAAGATGAACGCCGGCCTGGACGCCGGACGGACTCTGGACAATGGGAGCAACTACAGGTCGGTGGCGTTTGGACTTGACCCGGCTCTGCCGCCCTCGGTAGAGGGAACCGTCTTCGATGACATTGCAGGCAACGCTCTCTCAGGTGGTGAATCACCGGGCGACCCGACCAACCGTGGGGTCGGCGGAGTGACCATCCGCTTCTATCAGGATCTCGGCACCCTGGGCCAGCCGGATGCTGCCGACCCGTTCTACGCATCGACGGTGACCGGCCCTGCGGGTCACTACTACTTCACCGGGTTCCCTGCAGGACCGTACTGGATAGTCATCGACTCGACCACCGTGTCGCCCGACGCCGGTGGCACCGGCTGGGCCGAGCAGACATATGGGCCGGCAGGGTCACTCGTCGATGCTGCGTTTACTCAGACGGGAGCAGCCGGGCCGGTGTTCGGTGGGATGCGACCCACCGCCTCCGACGCCGCCGGCCTCGTCGGCGCCGAGCATGTTGCCTATCACAGCTTCGTTCCGGGCGAGACCGTCGACCAGTTCGACTTCGGGTTCTCCTTCAACGTGGTGACAAACCTCGAAGGCGGCGACGGTGCGAGCCCGCAGGGATCACTGCGTCAGTTCATTGCGAACGCCAACCTCGGGACGGGACCGAACATGATGCGGTTCGTGCCCGCGGTTGCGGCCAACGATGGCACCGGCAGCTGGTGGCGACTGGCGGTCACGACGGCATTGCCCGCCGTCTCCGATTCCCAAACGACGATCGACGGCACCGCCTACTCGGCAGCAGACGGCACGACAGTCCTCAACCCGAACGGTGCCGGACCCGAGCTCGAGATCTCCGGACCGGGCGTCGCTCCTGCAATGCACGGTCTCACCCTGACGTCGTCCGACAACGGTGTCCGCGGTGTGGCAATCGGAGGATTCGGCTCCGGCGCCGGTGTCCTTATCTCGGGTGCGGCTGCCACGGGCGGCACGGTTGCTGCCGCGCACATTGGCACCGCAGCCACTGGTGCGGTTGGCAATCCGAACGGACTCGGCGTTTGGATCACGGGAGGTGCATCGGACAACACCATCGGCGGGACCTCTTCACCCGACACGAATACGATTTCGGGAAATACCGGAGCCGGGGTGCTCATAGATGGTGCCGGGACTACGGGGAACATCGTGGCAGGCAACATCGTGGGTATGGATGCCGGGGGAGCATCCGGGCTGGCGAACGGCGGAGCCGGCATCAGTATCGACGCCGCGGCAACCGGGACTCTTATCGGAGGAACGGTCGCCGGCGCTGCCAATGTCGTGGCCTACAACCTGGGCGACGGTATCGATCTGACCGCAACAGCCGGGTCGGGCAACACGATCATTGGGAACATCATCTTTGCCAACACCGGTCTGGGTATCGACCTCGGATCCGACGGTGTCACTGTCAACGACGCAGCCGACGGTGATTCAGGGCCGAACGACCTCCTGAACTTCCCGGTCATCACCTCAGCCATCGAAACCCTCGGTGTGATTACCGTAGATTTCGATCTCGACGCGCCGGCGGGCAACTACCGAATCGAGTTCTACGCCAACCCGACCGGTGTAGACCCGACCGGATACGGTGAAGGCGAAAGCCTCTCCGGCACCTACGCAGTCGTTTCTCATCCCGGCGGGTCTGCCTCCTACTCGACCACGATTGCCGGTTGGGCCGGGTACGAGCTCACCGCCACTGCTACTCGTGACTTTGGAGCCGGCAGCTTCGGATCCAGCTCAGAGTTCTCAGCTGCCGTGTCGGCCGTCGTGCCGGATTCAACCCCGCCCGTCATTGTGTTGGTGGGTGCGAATCCGCAGACGGTCGAGGGGGGGGATGTCTATGTCGAGTTGGGGGCGACGGCTTCTGATAACTATGACGGTGACCTGACCGGATCGATCGTGATTGATGCCGGCGCGGTCAACACGTCGGTGGTTGGTTCCTATGCGGTGCTCTATGACGTGGTCGATTCCAGCGGTAATCCTGCATCGGCTATCCGTACGGTGAATGTGGTCGATACCGTTCCGCCGATAATCACGCTCCTCGGGCCGGACCCGGTCACGATCGAGGCCGGCAGCGGGTATTCCGACCCCGGTGCCACGGCGGTGGACGCCGCTGACGGCGATCTGACCTCTTCCATAGTTGTTGACACATCAGGGGTGGACAGCTCGAGTGTCGGTTCATACACGGTCACCTATGACGTGTCGGACTCGTCCGGGAACGCAGCCGTGACGGTCGTTCGTGGTGTGAATGTCGTCGATACGGCTCCTCCGGCCATCACCCTGCTCGGCGCGGATCCGGCAACTGTTGAGGTTGGCGGATCATATTCCGACCCCGGTGCCACGGCGGTGGACGCGGTCGACGGTGATCTGACCTCGTCGATCTCAGTCGATGCATCGGGTGTCGATACCACATCGATCGGCTCATACAGCGTTTCCTACACGGTTTCCGACAGCTCCGGCAACTCGGCATCGGCTACCCGTTCGGTGCTGGTCGCGGACACCACCCCACCGGTGATTGTGCTGCTGGGTGCCAATCCGCAGCAGTTGTACGTAGGCGACACCTACACAGAGTCGGGTGCGACTGCATCGGATAGCTATGACGGTGACATCACAGGCTCGATCACGATCGATGTGTCCGCTCTGGACCTGACGGCCGGTGGCTCGTATGTGGTCGTCTACTCGGTGGTCGACTCTTCCGGCAACCCGGCGACGGCGCTACGGGTCGTCGACGTCGCCGTCCCCAACCGGCCACCGGTGGCAGTCGACGACGGCTATTCGGTGAATGAGAGTGGAGAGATCGCCGTGCCTGCGCCGGGCATTCTGGGCAACGATTCCGATCCCGACGGCGATCCGTTCACTGTGAGCCTCGTCACCGGAACTTCGTTCGGGGATCTCGTGTTGAACCCGGACGGTTCGTTCACCTACGTCCACGACTCTCTCGGCGGGACCGACGATGTGTTCGTCTACCAGATCACCGATGAGAACGGCGCCTCGGACCGGGCGTCGGTGCGGATCACCATTCCCGTCCTGAACCACCCGCCGGTAGCGGCCGACTTCACGGTCAGGATCCCCGAGGACACAACGGCCCGGGTACGCGTCGCTGCGGATGCCGACCCCGACGGCGATCCCCTCACGGTTGAAATTGTCTCGGCGCCGGAGGTGGGGACCGTGACGGTAGCGGGTGGGACGCTGTCGTTCGCTCCGCGTGCCGACTGGTTTGGTGAAGTCACGATCGGATACACGTTGACCGACCCGTTCGGGTCGATGGACGGTGGGACTGTTGTGGTCATTGTTGAGGCTGTCAACGATGCACCGGTGGGTGGCATCGACTCGATCCTTTTGTCGGACTACCTGCCCTCCGGCCTCGACGTCTTGGAGAATGACTGGGATGTCGACGGTGACGTGTTGTCGCTCGTCGGGTTCAGTCAGCCGGAGAATGGGACGGTTGAGATCATCGACGGCCGGATCCACTACACGCCCGATACCGGTTGGGTCGGCCAGGAGTCGTTCACCTACACGGTCTCGGACGGCAACGGTGGGGTCACCACCGTTGAGGTCCTGGTCGAGGTGCTGTCGTCGGCGTTGATCGCTGCCATCGGCCTGGCGGACACGGTCGGCACGGACCTGTTGGAAATCGACCTCGAGCCTCTCTCGCTGGCCCGGGTCGCACTCGACACTCCCCGGGCGATCCGGCTGTTGACCGAGGCAATCTTCCAATCCGTGTCGGCAATGCAGCTCCCGATGATCCTCCTCCTCCTTGGAGCGTTGTGGTTCCTGGTTGGTGGCACGCCCTGGGCCACCGGACTCACGACCAAGCGCCGGCACTGGGCCGTCGTATGGGTCGGAGCAGAAGAGAAACTCTCCGTCCATTCCGAACCGTCGGCTGACAGCAACCCCGCATTCAAGCTGCTACCCAACACTCGCGGCCTCGTGTCAACCGGAAGGACGGTCAAAGACGCCGCCGGGACGACCTGGCTCCCGATCGAGTGCGATTCCGGGCAGGGCTGGGTCAACCGCCGGAACGTCACCGAAGACATCGACGAGATCGAGTTCAACTCCGACCGTCGTCCCAGCCGGCTCGTCAACCGTCTCGCCCGCGCCCGCCGGCGCCGCCTCGGTTCAGCCCTGGTCGGAACCCGGGGAATGTTCGTGTCGCTCAACGGGCAAGCTGTCAACGTCGCCACAGACCGCATCACAGAAATCCTCACCAACGACCAGGACGGGGAGGCACCGTCCCTCCTCGACTTGTTCCTCGAGTCCTGGAAGTCCCAGGACCACGAGATCTCAGTCGATGCACCCCTCGAACGGTCACACCTGATCCCGGCCGAGTGCAAGAACTATCACTACCTCAACGTCCGCTCGCCGGGGTCACCCGGCTGGATGATCTTCTTCGAATACCGCCAGGGCCGCGCCCGCATCGCCGGATTGGGAGCCGAGGCTTAGGGGCTGTTTCCGTCGCTGTTCGATACCCAAGACAGGTACGGAACGACGCCGGACCGGGACTCATGGAAACCATGCTGTGTAACGGTGACGTCTCGTCTGCGACTATCTTTGGTGCCGGGGAGGCGGAAGGGCTATTCGATCATGAGACGATTGACACCATTTGTCATCGCGGCACTGTTGCTGAGCAGCTGCGCATCCGGCGCGAGTTCTGGCAACGACTCTGAGGATCTTTCAGTTGCGGACGATCCGATGATCAAATCCGTCGACGATTCAGCCCCGATGACAGTGGGCTCGATTGAGGAGCCTGCTCGTTCGAGTCTTGCAAGCGGAGATGAAGGAACTGAGCCGAAACCAGAAGACGAAGTGCCTGTTGATGACGCGAATGCCACCTCGGACGCTACTGCAACACCCGAATTGGCTGAGGCGGAACCGATAACACCTGTCGAACTCCCTTCTGTCAGATCGAGCGTTGACGCTGGTGATCTTCAGCCGCTCGTGGATCTCGCCTTGGCTGATTTGTCTGCAAGGTTGGCATTGGATCCTGGTCAGATCTCCCTCGTCGCGGCCGAACGGGTGGTTTGGCCCGATGGTGGCCTCGGCTGCCCACAACCGGGCATGGCTTACACCCAGGTCCAAGTCGACGGGACCTACCTCGAGTTGTTCGCGAATGGCGTGGCCTATCCCTACCACAGTGGTGGTAGCCGAGGCCCATTCCTCTGCGACTCGAAAGGCTAGGTCATCGGACGCTGAATCGTGACGCTGTCGGGCGTCGGGTGTTCATCCCAGGATGCGCTCCTAACGCAGGATCGTGCTGAAATACAAGCGGGGGCCGGATTGACCGGCCCCCGCTTCGCGAACTGTCGATTGTCCGGCTACTTCGTCACTTCGCCACGGAAGCTGGCGATGCCGTTCCCTGCTATCGAACTCGTCCAAAGAGTGGCGTAGTTCCACCACTCTCCGACCGTCTTGCCCTCGGCTGTGAAGCTGATGGTGTGCGTCTCACCCGGTGCGCCGGGTACTGAGAACACGTCAACTTCGTAATCGCCATATGGGTACGACGGCGAAGGCGGAGTGCCCGCACCATCGAAATAGACGGTGCCACCCTCGTTTCCGAACGCGTTCTCGACTCCGACGGTGAGCCACCCGCCGTCACCATCGGAGATATCAGGTCCGTATGTGAAGCTGATGTCCTCGCCAGGGTTGGCGTCGGTGTTGCTACCTATCCAGATCTGGAAGGTATTGGTCTCGCCGTCA
>DATIPS010000022.1 GCA_035471805.1 Acidimicrobiia bacterium
CTGCTGGCCGGACTCATGGAGGTTCCCAAGCTGCTGGAGTAACTTCTCCCACGCGGTCCTCCGAATCGGTAGCAAATCCTCACCTGCTCCCGACGACTGAACGGCCGGTTCAGGTATGCCATCCCTGGCCTCAACCGCCGCAGGAGCGTCGGCGTCTCCGGCTCGCGCTCTTTCGCTGGTCTCGCCGAGCACCTCTGACATCAGCACAATGCGCCGATCGCCGTGTGGCCCCCGCTCGAGCCTGCTAGCGATTCGTCCCTTCCGGTACCAGCGACGAAGAGTGCTCACGCTGACGGCGGCTCGCTCTGCAGCTTCTTGGAGGGTTACCCACTGTTCCGTTGTCTCGACCTTCGCTGTCGAATCCGACTCGGCATCGGTTAGCGTGATTTCGACGATATCCGGTCCACCTGGGTCTACCCCGAACGGGCTCGACGCGGAGTCCGAACCTTCCCCTGAAACCATCAGGCCCCTCCCGTGAAGTGAGCACCGAATGCGGAAGGTACCTGCCGTGGTAACGGCCTCAGGCAGTGCGGGATGATCTCCTCGACTTGACTCATGACTCCTTCAACGTCCCCTGCCGAATCTGACTCGCAACATCGCCCCAGCGCGCTTCGCGCGCCGGTCAGTGCCAAAACAGAGGCACGCTGACTAAGTATCGCGCGCTCAAAGGGATTTCGGATAGTGGAGCTGAGGGGATTTGAACCCCTGACCCCTTGCATGCCATGCAAGTGCTCTGCCAAGCTGAGCTACAGCCCCAAATCGGACCGGTACTTTACCACTGCTTCAGATCTCGCCTATCGCGGCCGGTTCCCATTCGAGGCGAGGGGCATCGCCCCACAGACGCTCCAGGTCGTAGTGCTTCCGCGGCTCGGGCTGGAAGAGGTGAACGACTACATCGCCGAAATCGATCAGCAGCCAGATGCCATCGTCTTGCCCTTCGATACGAAGGGGAGGGCGATCATTCGCCTTCATTTGAACTGAGAGCTCATCAGCCAGAGTGAGAACCTGGCGACGGGAAGTTCCGGTAGCGATCACGAAGATCTCGGTGATCTGGATCAGTTCCGACACATCGAGCAAGATGATTTGCTCTGCTTTCTTGGCATCGAGGATGTCGGCGATTTGCGAAGCGGCTATTTGGCTATCGGAATCGACTGAGATTGTCGTCACTCCTTAGGACGAGGTCTGAACCAACGATGATAGTGAGGTCCACGACTCCACTGGGCTGTCTTTGCTCGAGAAAGACATCACCGGTGCCGAACAAACGCTGGACGGCGACGGCGGCGTTCTGGTTGCCGGGTCCCTGCGCGATGAAACGACTGACCTCGAAGTCCTGCCGATCGGCGTTGTCCGTGAAGACGACCCGGTAGCCCGCCTCGATTAGAACCTTGGCGACCGGACCGGCTGTCCCCACGAGTCCCGTACCGTTGAGGATCTCCACGCGCAATCTCGGTTCGTCCGCTATTTGCAGGTAGTCGAGCAGCTCGGTGACAAACGCCGCTCCTTCCTCGGTCGACAAGGTGTAGCGCTCCCCCGTCGACCCGACGCCTACGGCCCGATTGGTCGGGATGGCGCTGATCAACAACGGGTCGGACACGACGGCCGTCGACAACGATTGGTAGGCGACATCGGAAGGCAGCCCAAAGGTTTCGAGTAATCCGTCGAGTACGCCTGCATCCACAGCCGCAGCAGCAAACATCGCCTCCCACACGGCACCTTGACGCACCAGCCAAGCCAGTTCATCGCCATCACCCTGTTCGGTGAGCAACCGGGCGAGATCGCCGGGATCCCGATCGGCGAGCCCCTGCGCGAAGACGACCGTCTCGCCGCCGGAATCCGAGATGATCAAAGGGTTGGAAAGCTCGACGGGAACGGAGTCGCCGACGACAGATACAACCTCATCGACAGTCGCGACGCCGACGGCATCGATGCGGATCCCGAGCAGATTCGTGACCGTGAGCCGGAACAGATCCGGGCCACCAAAGAGGATTGCCTCCGAGATATCCCTCTCTCCGTACCCGGGCAACACCGCCGCCAGCGAGGGCGGGAACAGAACGAGGCGTGGTTCCTCAACCGAGTGGGAGGCCACCAGCCCGATCGAAACCAGCGAACCGCGTTCGTCGGTCAGACCCAGCAGGAGGGCCGCTCCGGTTTCGGGCGGAGGGTCGACGTCGGGCGGCATGGCTTCCGGCGACCGGTTCAACCAGGTAGTCAGAACGACCGTCGCGCCCACCACCGCCAGGGCGCCCACCGTCGCAACGGCGATCCGGCGCCGCGCTATCTTCGCCGCCTGGTAGCGGGCCTCGCGCTCGATCTCCCGATGCGTCGGAGCGGCCTGGCCGATGATTCCGGACCGGCGCCGGCGACCTGGGCGCGATCTAGCCATAGACGTGTTGCTCCTGAACGTACTGCCACACACGTTCGCGCACGTAAAACCTGATGCTCAGGCCCTTGCGTGCCCTCTCCCGGACATCGGTAGCCGACACATCGATTGGAGCCATGTCGAGCCACTCGATGGTCTTCGGCACCGCATGCTCGACCTCATGACGCCCCACGCCGGGTCGCGGAGCAACCGCGAGGTCTACCTTCTCGAGAAGGTCCCTCCATCGATGCCACGAGCGAATGCCCAGGGCCGCATCGGCGCCCAGTATCAGAACGAGTTCGTCCCCTGCGAAACTCTCGACGGTGTCGATCGTGAAGGTCGGCCCATCTCTGCGAATCTCCGAGTCATCGGCGACGAAGTAGGGGATCGGCTCAACACTCAACCTCGTCATCTCCCAACGATGCTCGGCCGAGGACACGCCCGAATCGAACTTCTGCCAGGGTGCTCCTGCGGGAATGAACGAGACCACGTCGAGCGCGAGTTGCCGGTAGGCAGTTTCGCCGGCGATCAGGTGCGCGATGTGGGGCGGGTCGAAGGTCCCGCCCAGGATTCCTCTCTTCACCCTGGACAGGATAGGCCGACCGCGGGCGACGAGAAGCAGGCACGAGCCGCAACCCGAACGACGGATCCAACAACTCGCAGGAAAGGAATCTGCGTGGATCGACGTAGCCACCGGCAACCCTCATCGAGAAATGCAGGCCGGCGGTTCCGTGCGCCACTCCGGAGACCCCGATCAACCCGCCTCTCGTCACCGGGTCTCCAACCGCCACCGCAATGCCGGCGAGAAACGAGTAGCTCGACTTCACTCCGCCACCGTGATCGACCGTCACCGTTCGATTCCCCACCACCATGCCCGCGAACGAGACGGTGCCTCCATCCGATGCCACCACGTCCGTGCCGGGGGTGACTGCGAAGTCGAGGCCCCAATGGCCTTCGTAACGCCCGATCGGCGCAAAAGGACGGACAACAGGCGCGTCGACCGGTGGATCCATTCCGGAGCAATCGGCGGCAGTCGGAGCCAAAGCTCGGGCTGCGACCAGAATGACGACGGCCAGGCGGATGAGAAGCTCCTCCGACCCGACGCACCCGCCCGCTCACGTTATCCGATCACCCGACTGCGCGGAAGCCCCTCGCGGTTGGGATGACGCCCGCCCGTTACCGCAAAGCGAACGAAGCGGCCTGCCCACGAGGCGGGCGGCCCCTCCCGAGCGAGACTCCGGTTGCCGGCGGCGAGGCGTCGCCTACTGATCGGCCATCGCCGACAGCATGTCCACCACGCGGCTCGAGTAACCCCACTCATTGTCGTACCAGGAGACAACCTTCACCATGTTGCCGGCCATGACCGTCGTCAACTGGGAGTCGAAGATGCTCGAATGAGGGTTCCCGATGATGTCGGACGACACGATCGGATCCTCTGTGTATTCGAGAATGCCCTTCAGTTCTCCCTGTGCGGCAGCCAGGAACGCCGCGTTGACCTGCTCTTTGGTGACGTCGGTCTTGAGCTGCGCCACGAAGTCGACGATGGAGCCGTCCGGGACGGGAACCCGCATTGCCATGCCGTCGAGCTTTCCATCCAGATGCGGGAGGACTTTGCCGACCGCCCGTGCAGCTCCGGTGGTTGTCGGGATGATGTTGGCGGCCGCATGGCGTGCGCGCCGCAGATCCTTGTGAGGGCTGTCGGCGATGCTCTGATCGTTCGTATAGGCGTGAATCGTGGTCATCAGGCCACGCTCGACACCGAACGCTTCGTCGAGCACCTTCACCAGCGGCGCCAGGCAGTTCGTCGTGCACGATGCGTTGGAGACGAGCTTCGCGTCGGCCGTCATCGTCTCTTCGTTGACACCCATGACAACCGTCGCGTCGACCGGATCCTTGGCCGGAACGGTCAGCAAGACCCGCTTGGCGCCTGCCGTCAGGTGCTTCTCGAGTGAGACCCGGTCCCGGAACACACCGGTCGACTCGACGACGACGTCGACTCCGAGCTCGGCCCACGGCAGGGCAGCCGGGTCGCGCTCCATCAGCATCGCAACAGTTTGGCCACCCGCCTTCATGACACCCCCGCCCACTTCGATTTCACCGTTGAAACGTCCGAAGACCGTGTCGTACTTCAACAGATGGGCGAGAGTGTCGTCGTCGGTCAGATCGTTGACCGCGACAACCTGAAGATCCGGATCGTTTCGTTCGGCGATGATCCGAAACACGGCACGTCCAATACGGCCGAAACCATTGATGGCTACTTTCATGAGTCCTCCTGGGACGAGACAGCTGGTATCGCGGTAGAGGTATCCCCCAACAGGGCCAATCTACCCCGAACCGGCGACCCGGCGAACTCGGGAGACGGCAATCAGCGACGGCCGGGCCGTTGACGGAGCCGGACCGGCGGGCGGCCGTGTAGGCCCGACGGTGAGCTAGGTGGTGCTGAGGCCGACCGCAGATCTGGGACGGGCAAGAAGGTTGAGGACTTCCTGACGGAAATCGTTCGGCTGGAAGGGTTTCGTAACGAAGGCGTCGGCCCCACCCTCATCGGCTCGTCTGCGGGACTCCTCCTCGGCGTGTGCCGTCAACACGAGCACCGGGAGGTCCTTGGTCCTGCTGTCGGACCGAAGCCGGTCGAGCACTTCCCACCCGTCCATCTCTGGAAGTCCAATGTCGAGAACGAGAAGGTCGGGATGATCGTTGAGCGCAGCGGAGAGACCAGTCGGGCCGTCCTCGCGCATGATCACTTCCAGACTGGCAGGTCGAAGACACACCTCGATGAGACGGCGAATCACCGCTGAGTCTTCAACTACCAGCACTCGGTGTGCCACAACCACTCCTCGAGTTTCCGTGTTCCAGTTTCACCTGTCGGCAAACAGAGCGGGTCGGATAAGGACTGCTGCCATCGATCTGCCCGTCAACCTGATATCGACCGACTTGCCTCGCACCTTTACGCGGAAAAGTGACTATACAAAGAAAACCTGGAATGACTAGTGGACCTATCTCTGCCAGAACCGGCCCGGGCCCGGTTCATGCGGAACAGGGCGGGAGACCCGACCGACCGGAGGCAGGGCAATCTGCTCGACGAAGGCTTCGAGCTGACGGAGGTTTCGGACTTCGTAGGCGCCCGTGCAGTGCTTGGCATAGGCGTTCATGACAGAGTCGCCCGTGTCCCAGTAGGCCTCAGGCTCGGGGTTGAGCCAGTAGACGGCACGGGAGACTTCAACGAGCTGGGGAACGATCGAGCTGTTGACATCCCGGTAGTTGTTCCTCGCATCACCGGTGATGATCACGGTGGAGCGCCGGGTCAGATGGCCACCGTATCGAGTCCAGAACTGGTCGAGGGACCGGCCGTAGTCTGAGTGGCCGTCTATCCAGATGACTTCGGCCTCAGTCGATATCCGGTCGAGTGCCTGCGGAAAGTCGGTGCCGACGTCGAGATAGGAGGTGATCTCGTCGAGGGCATCAATGAAGGCGAACGACCGGACCTTCGAGAACTGACTCGACATCGCGTACATGAACTGCAGGGTGAAGCGGGCAAAGGTGGCCATGGAGCCGGAGATGTCGCATAGAAGGAAGATCTCCGGCTTGATCGGATGCGGGGACCGGAACTGCGGTTCGATGGGAACGCCGCCCGTCGCAAGTGAGCGGCGCATCGTCCTACGGAAATCCAATCGCCCCGCTCGGCGCAAGCGACGTTTGTGGGCCAACCTCGCAGCGAGCTTGCGAGTCAGCGGGTTGATGACTTGTTCCAGCTGCGCCAGATCGGCCCTGGCCGCATGCATCAGATCGACATCTTCCAGCAGAGGCTTGCGGAGAGTCTTGGCTACGGCCTCACGACCCCGGTCCGCGACGAGTCGCCGCCTGATTTCATCCCGGATCTCTTCACGCAACTGCTCGATTCGCTCCTCATACTCCTCGCGCACGAGTCGCTCTTCGAGATCCGATCTGCCTTGGCCTTCTTCAGACTCGAGTAGACGTTCCAGCAGACCGTCCACGCCCAGACGGCGGAGAGTCCGGTATAGATAGTAGGTTCCCCCGACCGGGCGGCCGGGTTCGATCCCGGCGTAGTCATCGACCGCTCGACGGACGAGAGACCTGATACTCGCCAGGTCCTCGGCCAGCAATGCCTGAAAGAGGGCTTCGATGAGTTCGTCGAGGTCGCGGTCACCTCCCGCACCCGGCCGACCCCCCTCACCGGGCGTCGTCTCCGATTTCGATGGTGACCCGCTTCCGTCGCCGACATCCGGCTCCGGGCGGTGGTGGGCGAAGTAGACCTCGAAAGCCGTTTCGAAGGCTTCGAGGTGGCGCACGTTCTTGATCAAGGTCGCACCGAGAGTGGACTTGAAAGCCACCCGATCCGCCAGGTCGGTGTAGCGGAGGGCTTCGGTGGCGTCTATCGCCTCGACCATCGAGACCGGAACGCCGGCCGCTCGCAACTCCTGGATGAAACCGGTGAGAACATCGAGGAGCATCAGACCCTTCGCAATCAGATTTCGAGTTCTTTGGCGACCCGCTCTATGTCCGTTTGGTACTTCAGCAGAACGTGGAGTGTGTCGGTGACATCCGCCGCCTCGATCTCGGCAACACCCAGTGCGATCAGGGTGTTCGCCCAATCGATCGACTCTGAAACCGAGGGAGCTTTCTTGAGATCGAAGCTGCGGACGCTGCGAACGATGCGCGCCACCTGCTCGGCGAGATGCTCGCTGACACCCTCGACCCTGGCGAGGAGTATCTGCTTCTCGCGCTCGACCGTCGGATATCCGATGTGCAGGAACAGGCACCGGCGTTTCAGGGCCTCGGACAGCTCACGGGTGTTGTTGGACGTCAGCAACACCAGCGGTTGAGACACCGCCCGCATCGTTCCAAGCTCCGGGATGGAAACCTGGAACTCGGACAGCACCTCGAGGAGCAGCGCTTCGGTCTCCACTTCGACGCGGTCGATCTCGTCGATCAGCAAAACCACCGGCTCGTCGGTGGTGATCGCCTCGAGGAGCGGACGCGTCAGCAGGTAGTCCTCACTGAAGATGTCTTCTTCGAGCCGGCCCCAGTCGGACCCCTGGTCGGCCTGGATTCGAAGCAACTGCTTCTTGTAGTTCCACTCGTAGAGCGCTTTGGATTCGTCCAGACCTTCGTAACACTGCAAACGAATCAACCGCCTGTCGTGGACGGCTGCGAGCGCCTTGGCGAGTTCGGTCTTGCCGACGCCGGCCGGCCCCTCGATCAGCACCGGCTTGCCGAGCCGCTCGGCCAGGAACACCACCTGGGCGATCCGATCGTCGGCCAGGTACTTGACGTCCTCGAGAGCTGCCTTGACTTCGCGGGGTTCGGCGAACGTGATCATGAACGAATCTGGCCTTCTCCATACAACACATATTTCTCAGTGGTGAGCGCCTCGAGGCCCATGGGGCCGCGAACATGCAGCTTCTGGGTCGAGATACCGATCTCGGCCCCGAACCCGAACTCCTCACCGTCGGTGAATCGAGTCGACGCGTTCACCATCACGACAGCACTGTCGGTCTCGCGGACAAACCGTTCGGCGGCTTCGAGATTCGCAGTCACTATGGCCTCGGTATGTCCGCTGGAGAACATCCGAATGTGCTCGACCGCCTCATCGAACGACGCGACCACCTTGACGGCCATCTTCAGATCCAGGTACTCGGTCGGCCAGTCCTCGTCCGTGGCGGCAACGAGATCGGGAAGGATGGCCCTTGCCGCCGCGTCTCCTCGCAACTCGACTCCGAAGTCCCTGAGACGCCCGGCGATGACGGGAAGAAACTGGTCCGCCACGTCGCCATGGACGATCAGCTTCTCTGCAGCATTGCACACGCCCGGCCGGTGTGTCTTGGCGTTGAAAGCGATGTCGGCGGCCATCGAGAGGTCGGCCGAGGCATCGACGTATACATGGCAGTTGCCGGCACCGTCGATGACGAATGGCACGGTCGCCTGCTCCTCGATGGCCGCGATGAGACCCGGACCACCCCGCGGGACCAGCAGATCTATCCACTCCCTGGCCTGCATCAGGGCAGTTGCCGCCTGCCGGCTGGTGTCCTGCATCAGTTGAACGGCATCTTCCGGTAATCCGTGCTTTCCGAGTGCAGCCCGAAGGGCACCCGCGATCGCGTTGTTGGACCGAAGGGTGTACGACGAGCCGCGCAGGATTGCAGCGTTTCCGGACTTGAAACACAATCCTGCCGCGTCGGCCGTTACGTTTGGCCTGGCCTCGTAGATGATCGCGACGACGCCCAGGGGCACCCGCATTCTCTGCAAACGAATGCCGTTCACCAACACCCAGCCGCCTGTGAGCGATCCCACCGGGTCGGGCAGCGCAGCCACCGTTCGCAACCCGTTGGCGATGGCGACCACTCGTTCTGGGTTGAGAGCCAACCTGTCGAGCAACGCCCCGCTCACTCCCTGAGCACGCGCATCGCCCATGTCGTCGGCATTCGCACTCAAGATCTGTTCGACCCTTGCCTCGAGTTCGGCCGCCATCGTGCCCAGAACGCCGGTCTTGGTGGCAGGGTCGAGCGTGGCGAGCAAACGTGCGGCTCTCTTTGCCTTTTGGCCGATCTGATCAATCATTCCGGCGGAGTGTAGTTGCGACCGGAGCAAGACGGCCGGGTACTACGCTGTTGAGCCACCTTCGAGGGGAGGCGCGATCCAGGCAATGAGAATCGTTATCGTCGGAGCCGGAGCCGTCGGCTCCTATCTAGCCGCGCGGCTCTCCAGCGAGGGCCAGGATGTGGTCGTCATCGAGAGCGACGAACGCCATGCCGCCCATCTCCAGGAATCGGTTGACGCTCTCGTCATCGTCGGCAACGGCGCCAGTCCCAGCTCACTCGAGGAAGCCGGAATCCGAAAAGCAGACCTGCTGATTGCCGTCTCCAACTCGGACGGTGCAAATGCCCTGGCTTGTCACACGGCGCGAACAATGGGAGTCAAACGGACCGTTGCCCGCATCGAGGACCAGGAGTTGCGCTCCGGATTGCAGGGCCTCGGCGTGGACGTCGTGATCGACCCGGGCGAGATGGCCGCGCGTGAGATCGTGGGCCTGCTCGGACACAGCGGGGTTTCGGACCTCGTCGAGTTCGCCAGAGGCAAATTGGTGCTGGTTGGTGGCATCACGCGGAAACACAGTGCGATGGTCGGCCGGCCTCTGGCCGAACTCCGATCTTCAACCACCTGGGAATGGGTGGTGACGGCGGTCGTCAGGAACGGGGAGACCATCGTCGCACGCGGCGACACCGTGATCCAGGAAGGGGATCACGTGCTGGTGATGACGACAACCGAGAACCTCGACCGGGCAGCCGAGTTCATGGGCGTGAATCAGCAGCAGGTACGCCGCGCAATCATCGTCGGGGCGACCAGGCTGGCCGAACTCACCGCTGATCAACTCCTCCAGGAAGGAGTCGATGTCGTGATGGTCGATGAGGACGCCGACCGCTGCCGATCCCTGGCCGAACGGCATGATCGGGTCCTGGTGTTGTGCGCCGATCCGACCGATCCTGCCGTCCTGGAGGAGTTGGGCGTGAACGGCAAGGACGCCGTGGTGGGCCTCTCGGGATGGGATACCGTCAACGCCCTGTCCTGCATGGTGGCCAAAGCGCTCGGCGCAGCCACAACGATCGCCCGGTTCAACCGGATCTCCTACGTCGGGCTACTCGGCGGAACCGGCATAGACGCGGCGGTGTCCGCCAGGCTGGCTGCCGCCAACGCCATACTTCGATTCGTGCGACGCGGCCGGATCCATTCTGTGGCGACCTTCAAGGACACCGACGCGGAAGCCATCGAGATCGAGGTTGCCGCCAGCAGCCAAGCCGTCGGAAAGGTCGTCAGCGAACTGAACCTGAACGCCGGAGCAATCATCGGGGGCATCCACCGGGAAGGCGACGCTCTCGTGCCTCACGGCGGAATCGAAATCCACCCACGCGACCGTCTCATCCTCTTCGCCCTCCCGTCGGCCATCCACGACGTCGAGAAGCTCTTCACCGGCTGATGTCGTCACCAGCCACCGCGGGCGCTGCACAGCAGGACTCGATGGGACGCCGATTGTCGTTCATCATCGGGGCGGTGGTGGCGGCGAGCGGATTGGCCATGGTGCCCGCCGCGCTCGTCTCAGCTGGATACCAGGAGTGGGCGGAAGCCGGTCAGATTCTCGCCGCGGCTGCGGTGACCATCGTGGTCGGACTCTTCGCCTGGCGCATCATCGGAAAGCACGGCGTCCTCACCACCAAGGAGGGCTTCGCCGCCGTTGGGCTCGCCTGGTTCGTGATGGCTTTCTTCGGAACGCTCCCGTATCTGTTCACCGGATCGATCACCAGTCTCACCGACGCATTCTTCGAGACCGCAGCCGGATTCACCACGACGGGCGCCTCGATCATCGCCGATCCTGCCGAGCTGTCCCACGGCGTCCTGATCTGGAGGGCCGGTACCCAATGGTTGGGCGGAATGGGCGTGATCGTCCTGTCGATTGCCATCCTCCCTCTTCTCGGTGTCGGCGGAGTTCAACTGGCCAGGGCCGAGTCTCCCGGGCCGCAACCCGACAGGTTGACACCGCGTTTTCGAGAGACGGCCAAGCGCCTCTGGTGGATATACGTGGCCTTCACCGTGCTCGAGATCCTGATGCTCTGGGCCGGGGACATGAATCTGTTTCAGGCGGTGGCCCACTCTTTCACGACGATGTCGACCGGTGGTTTCAGTACGGAAGCAACCTCGATCAGCGGCTTCAGCCCCTACACGCAGTGGGTCATCACCGCTTTCATGTTCATCGCCGGAGCATCCTTCGCCCTGCACTTCCGCGCCTTGCGAAGACCCGGGGAATACCTCCGCAACGCCGAGTTTCGCCTCTATGCCCTACTGCTCTTCGTGGCGATCGCGGTCGTCTCGTTCGGAATCTGGACGACGGACATGTGGCATGGATCGTTGCGAGATGCCGCGTTCACGACCACTTCGATAATGACTACAACCGGATACGCGACCGCGGACTTCGGGTCCTGGGCACCCGGCCTCCAGATCCTCATCGTCGGACTGATGTTCCTGGGCGGCAGCTCTGGTTCAACGGCGGGCGGTGTGAAGACTTTCCGCGTCGCCGTCCTCACCCGGGCCGCGGCAGCCGACCTGCGCCGACTCGTCCATCCGCGCTCTGTTCTCATCACCCGCTTCGGAGGAAAAGCGGTGTCCGACCCGATTGTCGGATCAGTCCAATCCTTCTTCCTGTTCTACATGTTCCTGTTCATGACGGGAACGGTTCTCCTCGGCCTCATCGAATCGCGCCTGGGCACCGGCCTGGACCTCATCACTTCGACGTCCGCGGTCGCTTCGAGTCTGGGCAATATCGGGCCCGGCCTCGGACTGGTCGGCCCAACCTCCAACTTCATGGCCGTTCCGAACGTTGGCAAGTGGCTTCTCTCGTTCCTGATGATTGCCGGTCGCCTCGAGATCTTCCCCGTGCTCTTGCTGTTCACTCGTGACCTCTGGCGACGGTAGACGGAACCACGATTAACCGTTCGCGATTTCCCTGGGTTCCACGGCTGGAGGCCTCCATTGCTCGCCGACCAGCTACTCGCGACTCGTTCGTCGTATCATCACGCGGATGAGGAGAAGGAAGTCATGCGAATCGTGATCGCGGGCTGCGGGCGGGTCGGCGCCAACGTGGCGAAGATGCTGGTCGGAGCCGGGCATGACGTCACGGTCGTCGACCGAAGCGAAGAGGCGCTCGAAACCCTCGGACGCGCCTTCAACGGGACCGTCGTTCTCGGGGAAGCATACGATGTCGACACGTTGCGAGAGGCCGGCATCGAACTCGCCGATGTGTTCCTGGCGGTGACGGATTCCGACAACGCCAACCTCATGGCAAGCGAGGTGGCCAAAGCCGTATTCGACGTGCCCCGGTCGATCGCACGCCTCTACGACCCTGCCCGCGAAGAGACCTACCACGCTCTCGACATTCACCACGTGACCGGGACCAAACTGATCGCCAACGTGCTCTATGAGCAGATCATGGACGAAGAGTTCGCCTTCCACGTCACTTTCCCGAAGGGCGACGTCGAAGTGGTCGAGTTCCACCTTTCGGAGGCCGCCGACGGCATGCGGGTGGATCAGCTCGAGATCGACCACGAACTGCGGATAGCCGCCATCCAGCGTGGTGAGGTGACCGTGATCCCGAAAGACGAGCTGAAGCTGCGCGGCGGCGATCTGGTGGTGGCCGCCGCTCGCGAGGGCGTCCGCAGCCGGATCCACAAGTACGTGACCGAGAAAGACCGCTGATCGTGCGAATCGTGATCATCGGAGGCGGAAAGGTCGGCGGGTTCCTCGCCAGACAGCTACGCGAGGCGGGCCACACGATCACGGTGATCGAGCTCAATGAGTCGAACGCCGAGGAACTCGCCGCCGACGCGGACGTCCTGTGCCTCCTTGGAGACGGAACCGACGTTGCACTCCTGAGGAGAGCCGAAACCCAGCGAGCCGACTACCTGCTGGCGCTGACCGGCCGCGACGAAGACAACCTGGTTGCATGCCAGCTCGCCAAAGCTGCCTTCGGAACCCCGAGGGTGCTTGCCAGGCTCAACGACCCCCGTAACCGTCGCACGTTCGACGCGCTCCAGGTTCCGGTCGTCGGCTTCACCGACGTGGTGGCAAAGGTGATCAGCAGCGAACTGGACGTCGGTGAACTGGCGCGCGTTGCCCTGCTCGATCGCGGAGACGTCAGTCTGCTCGAGATCGTCATACCCGATGATCTTCCGCCCCGCGAGGTCGATTCACTGAGCCTGCCGCCGTCGAGCATCCTCGTCGCGGTTCGCCGGGACGGCGCGGTGCTGGTTCCCGGCCCGGAGACCATGATTCAGGCCGGGGATCGGGTTCTCGCCGTCACCAGAACAGAGACGGAGGAAGGCGTGAGGGATGCTCTGGTCAGGATGACCCCCGCCTCGGGTCAGAGAGAAGACGCCAACACCGCAATACTCGAAGGAAAGGGAATCGAGATCTCCGGTGCGCCGGGAACACCGGAAAGCCCGGGTGAGGGAAATGGCTAGAAGACGGCGGAGGGCCTACGAGTACGTCGTCGGAGGGTTCGCAGGCGTACTCATCGAGGTCGGAGCACTCGTTGTCCTCAGCCTCACAGCACTGCTGACCGCCCTCATCGTTGCGTGGATCCTGTGAAGTGCTGATCCGTCCGCAATCCTCCGACATCAAACTGGTCGGCTTCCAGCTCGGCAGGGTTCTCTATGTTGTCGGAATCGCCGGCATAATCCCGCTCGTCTGGGCAATCATCGATCGAGATTGGCATTCCGCCTCCTCGTTCATCTTCATGATCGGTTTGGCACTTGCCATCGCCGCCTCTGTGGAGAGGTTCCGTCCCAAAGAAGAGCACGCCGGCTGGCATCACGGCATGGTCACAGTCGCGCTCGTGTGGCTGGTGGTCCCGGCCCTCGGCGCCATTCCGCTGGCGCTGAGCCGCCACTACGGCCGCCCGCTGGACGCCTTCTTCGATGCGATGAGCGGCGTCACAACCACCGGCCTGGCCTTGATTCAGGATGTTGATCACCTCGCCTCCTCGATCAACGTGTGGCGAAGCGCCCTGCAGTTCCTCGGCGGCCAGGGGATCGTTCTGGCGGCCCTGATGTTCTTCGGTGGAGGCGGCGTACTGGCGCTCTACCACGGTGAGGCTCGGGACGAGCGCATCTTCCCCTCGGTTGGCTCGACGGCTCGCTTCATCTGGTCGGTCAGCCTCTTCCATGCCGTGTTCGGCATCACCGCACTGTGGGCCGTGGGATCGTTCATCCTGGGGTTTCATCCGATGCGTTCGCTTCTGCATGCGATAACCATCTTCATGTCGGCCTTCGATACCGGAGGATTCGCCCCGATGAGCACGAGCATCGGCTACTACCACTCGGTGACCTACGAGTCCGTGATCGGGGTTCTGATGGTGGCCGGGGCATTGTCGTTCGGCGCCCATTACGCGCTGTGGAGAGGGCCCCGCAACCTGCTGCGCAACCTGGAAGCCCGCACGATCCTCACGACTTTCGCCGGGACCCTCATCATCGCGCTGTTCGGCCTCGCAGCTACCGGGTTGTACACGGACGGACTCTCTCTCGGTCGACAGGGGTTCTTCCAACTCCTCTCCGCACATACGGGTACCGGCTTTTCGACCGTGCCGCCGGCGGACCTGATCCGATGGAGTGGTCTCGCCTTCGGAGGAATCACGATTGCCATGGCTCTGGGAGGAATGGGTTCATCCACCGCAGGAGGGGTCAAGGCTCTGAGGATCGGCCTCACGGTGCGTTCTCTGTGGAATACCGTCAAGGAAGCTCTGCTTCCCGAAGGGTCGGTCATCTCTAATCGCTACTCGCAGGGAAGCCCCAAGGTGCTGCATCCGGAACTGGCCCAGTCGGTCATGACGATCTCCCTTCTCTACGTCGGCCTGTACCTCCTGGGAACAGCAGTCGGGATCGCATACGGTGTGCCGCTCCAGCAGGCCATGTTCGAGTCGGTGAGTGCAGGGGCCTCCGTCGGCCTATCGGTAGGAGTTGTGGACCCGACGATGCCGGTCATCCTGGAACTGGTCTACGTTCTACAGATGTGGATCGGCCGCCTCGAGTTCGTCGCCGTGTTCGCCCTCGTCGGGTTCGTCGTCAGCTGGGTGGTAGGCGAATGAGGGTGTGCATGATCCTGACCTCCGTCGCAATGCTGCTGGTCGGACCGGCACTCCCGTCAGCCGCAACCGAAGTATCAGATCTACTGTCGGATCCGGAGTCATGGGCGGGCAAGGTCGTAGAGGTCAGCGGCGAGATCGTCGGTGACTACGGACGGCACTCCGGCTCCTTCTGGCTACAGCTGAACGACGACGCCTATGCCGTGGAGCCGCTGCTCGAGACGGGACGCCTGGCAGGGTCGAATATCGGCCTCACCCTCCGCGTCCCACCCGAACTGTTCGAAGAGATCGCAGCAGCAGAGCAACCTGGTGGATACCGGTGGCGCGGGCCGATTCTCAAGGTCGTCGGCGAGTATCGCTACCACGACCCCGATCGCAGCGGTGAGACGTACATCGCAGTGACTGCCCTCGAAATCGTCGAATCGGGGCGGCACCTGCCCTCAGAGGCAACGGGACCGTTGGGAATGGTCGGAGTGATTCTGGCAGTAGGTGCCGCAACTGTGCTGGCGCGGCACGCACGACAGCGCAGACGCGAATGGCGGCTCGAGGACTAGCCGAAAACTGATTGCCCTAACGGCCATGCGCCAATACGACCAGCTGGTCCCGGTGAATCACGATCATTCCCTCGCGCTCACCCGCACCGGCTGCACGTTGGAAATCGGCAGCACCGACCTGGACCTGGCCCTTGGCAAGCAGCCTCCCGGTTCCGTCGAAAACTTCGACGGCATCGCCGGCGATGAAGTCGCCGCGCGCCTCAGCGACCCCGACGGCCAGCAATGAAGCACCGTCTTGCACAACGGCTCGAACCGCCCCCGGATCGATCGTGATCGATCCGGAAGAAGGGAGCCCAAAGGCGATCCACAGTTTGCGGGCGGACAATCCGCTCGGGTGCGGCTCGACCCATGTCCCCCGTGACTTGCCGGACAGTGCAGTACCCAGGACGGAATCATCGCCTGCCGAGGTGATGATGGTGGGAATCCCAGACCAGGCAGCCATCCGCGCCGCGGCGACTTTGGTCGCCACTCCACCCGAGCCGAACGGGCCGGACGATCCGCGCGCCACCGAATCGAGCACATCGTCCGTGTGCCTGACGGCGGCGAGAAGTTCGGCATCGTCCGCCAGACGCGGATCAGACGAATACAAGCCGGCGGTGTCTGTGAGCAAGAGGAGCAGCCCGGCGCCGATCAGATGCGAGACGATGGCGGCGAGCCTGTCGTTGTCCCCCAGGCGAAGTTCCTCCACCGCCACCGTGTCGTTCTCGTTCACGATCGGGACGACACCAACGCTGAGCATCCGTTCGAGAGCCTGACGGGCATGCAGGTATTGATCGCGATTGGCCAGGATGTCTTTGGTCAAGAGAACCTGACCGGCCACCATCCCTCGCTGTGAGAACTCCGACGTGTAGCGCTCCATGAGGCGGCCCTGTCCGACAGATGCGGCGACCTGGAGCCCGGGAAGGTCTCTCGGGCGTTCACTCAACCCGAGTGCGGGCAGCCCGGCGGCAACGGCGCCCGACGTGACCAGAACCGTCGGATGTCCGGCCTTCCAGCCTTCGCCGATCATCTCGACCGTCCGGGCGATAGCCCGATCGTCGATTCCACCCTGGCGCAACGTCAGGCTCGAAGAACCTACCTTCACCACAATACGCGCCCCGCCGGCGATCGGGCGATGGCCGGTCACTCTTCTTCCCCGCCGTCGGTCTCCTCATCATCGGGATCCGAGTACTCGAACACCAGCTCCCCGATACGCACTTCGTCGCCCGTGACTGCGCCGGCCTCCCGGAGGGCGGCGTCGACGCCGATGCGTTCCAAACGGCGAGCGACGAAGTCGGCCGTTTGCGGAACGGTCAGATCATCGAGGCGGATTGCCCGCTCTGCGGCGCGCCCCGTCACTTCCCAGCCGGTCGGGGTCGCGAATACCTCGAAGCCCTCCCTGACGGGACGATGCAGTATGAATCCTTCTCGACCCGGTTCTTCGCGAACGGCGCGATCGACGGCATCGGCCACCGCGTGCAGGAACGGCTCGATGCCACGATGGACAACCGCGGAAATCGCAAAGACGACGGATTCGCCGAGTGCAGAAGCGAGAGCTTCGGTGTCGAAATCGTCCGCTGCCAAATCTGATTTGGACAATGCGACGACACGGGGCCTCTCGATCAGGTCGGCCGAGTGGCGCTCCAGTTCCTCGAGCAGCACGCTGTATTGCTCCTCCGGTGACACGACCTGGAGCGGCGACGGGTCGAGAAGAACGATCAACGCACGAGCCCGCTCGACATGCCGGAGAAACTCGTGACCAAGGCCTCGCCCTTCGGATGCCCCCTCGATGAGTCCCGGAATGTCGGCGACCACGAACTCCCGCTTGCCGATCGAAACAACACCGAGATTGGGCTCGAGTGTGGTGAACGGATAGTCGGCTATCTTCGGCTTCGCGGCGCTGATGGCAGATATCAGAGTGCTCTTGCCGGCGTTCGGAAAGCCGATGAGCGCCGCGTCGGCGAGCAGGCGCACCTCGAGCGTGAACGAAGCCGCATCACCGTATTCACCTTGTTCGGCGAAGGCCGGTGCCCGCCGTTTAGACGAGATGAAGGCTGCGTTGCCCCCGCCACCGCGCCCACCTTCGAGCGCCTTGACCATTTGCCCGTGTTTGACGAGATCGGCAATCATCGTGCCATCTTCGTCGTACACGGTCGTGCCGAGCGGAACTTTGAGGATCAGGTCCTCACCCCGACGGCCGTGCTGGAGGTCACCCCGGCCGTGGGTGCCGTCCTTGGCGGAATGATGGGGATTTCGTTGATAGATCAGCAGCGTTGCAATCGCTTCATCAGCTGCGATATAGACGTCGCCGCCGGAGCCGCCCGATCCACCGATCGGCTTGCCCTTGGGCTTGCCCCGCGACCGCACATAAGAAACCACCCCCGCACCGCCATTGCCGGCGCGGAGGTGAACTTGTACCTGATCGACGAACACCGGGCCGAGCCGTTGATCGACCCCCCCTACTCGGGGAGAACGCTCACGAGACGGCGTCCGTGACTGGCGTGGTATTTGACGACACCCGGAGCCATGGCAAACAGCGTGTCATCGCGACCGCGGCCGACATTCTCACCGGGATGAATCCGGGTTCCGCGCTGGCGCACGATGATCGCGCCGGCGTTGACAACGTGGCCGTCGAATACCTTCGGACCGAGGCGCTTCGCCTTTGAATCCCGACCGTTCTTGGTCGAGCCTCCAGCTTTGGTTTTGGACATCTGCTACTTCTCCTCGGCCTCGGCGGCTTTCGCCTTGGCGGCCTTCTTGGGCTTCGACACGGCGATCTCAGTCACCTTCACAGTGGTATAGATCTGCCGATGACCCATGCGTCGACGATAACCCGTCTTGTTCTTGTACTTGAAGATATCGATCTTGTCGCCCTTCGTGTCGCCGATTATCTCGGCGCGCACGGTGTATCCGGCGAGTTGATCGCGATCGCTGATGGTGTTGCCGTCGTCGTCGACGACAAGTAACGGGGCAAATTCTACTTCTTTGCCGGCGGCCTTGAGCCGTTCGACGTCGATGACGTCGCCCTGGCGCACTTTCGCCTGTTTCCCGCCGGTGCGGATGATCGCGTACATAGTCGTCCTCAGGTCAAATGAAGCGGTAACTCTACCTGCAATCGGTGAGTTTCCAACTTGGCTACATTGCTTCTACGTCGTCGTCTGTCTCAATCGGCAGGCCGCGGAGTGCCGTCTCCTCGTGCAACAAGACTCCTCGCCCGGAGCAGTTCGGGCACACTTCGGAGAACTGTTCCAGTAGACCCGCCGAGACGTTCTTGCGGGTCATCTCGACCAGGCCGAGATTCGAAACATCGAACACCTGCGTGCGCACCTTGTCCTTCGCCAGCGTCTCCTTGAGGCGGCGCAACACCGCCTGCCTGTTGCGTGAGATCTCCATGTCGATGAAGTCGATGACGATGATCCCACCGATATCGCGCAGGCGGAGTTGACGACCGATCTCCTCGGCGGCTTCCAGATTGTTCTGCAACACCGTGTCTTCGAGATTGGAGCTTCCGACGAACTTCCCGGTGTTGACGTCGATCACCGTCAACGCCTCGGTGCGATCTATCACCAGATGACCGCCGGACTTCAGCCACACCTTTCGGTCCAGCGCCTTTTGAAGCTGATCCTCGACGTGATACCGCTCGAAGAGAGGGATCTGATCCTCGTACAAACTCACCTTTTCGACCAGGTCGGGAGCAGTCCGATCGAGATACGAGACGACGGCATCCCGGGATGCGTCGTCGTCGATGAGCAAACGCTTGAAATCCGGCGTGAAGTGCTCGCGGATGACCCTTATCAACAGCCCGGGTTCTTCGTAGATCGGGCGAGGAGCGCCGCCGACGGCTGCCTCCTCCTTGATGGCCTCCCAGACTCTCACCAAGCGGTTGATGTCGACTTCAATCTCATCCTTGGACGCCGCAGACGCCGCCGTCCGCACGATCACACCGTAACCCTCGGGCTTGACCTCACGCAGGATGTCGCGCAGACGAATGCGATCGTCCTCGGGCAATCGACGGGATATCCCCTGCATGTCTGAGTCCGGGGCGAGAACCAGATAGCGGCCCGGCACTGTGACCTGACCGGTCAGGCGCGCTCCCTTGGCTCCCATCGCGTCTTTCACGACCTGGACGAGAACCTCATCTCCCTCGGAGAGCACCTGCTCGATTCGAGGATGGCGCCCATGTTTGGCGGGGTCGACCTTGAGGTCTCCGGCGTAGAGCACACCGTTCTTCGGCTGTCCGAAATCGAGGAAAGCCGCCTCCATTCCTGGAAGCACGTTCTTGACCTTGGCCAGATACATGTTGCCGGCCAGCGACGTCCGCTCTTGACGGGCCACATAGTGCTCCACGAGGGACGGGCCCTCGAGAATGACGATCTGCGTCTGCGTCGGAAGCACCCGGACCAGCATCTGTTTCTTGCCGGTTTCCGGCGGAAGAATGATCTCTTCCTCGAAGTGTCTGGGTGCACGGCGGTGACCGTCCCGACCAGAGGGACGGGGTCTTCCCTCGCGGGTGGTCGGTTTCGAATCCCGCTTCTTCTCGGGCGTCGCCCGGACTCTTCGTACCTCGACCACGTCGCGACCGACTCGTCGGGTTGTAGTTTCCTCGACGGCTTTGTCGCCGACTCCGCGGCGAACCACTTGTGCCGACTTGCGGCGGAACCACGCCATGTGACTCGTTTCCTTCCAATCTTCAATACTCACGAGGCGAGCGTTCGAGTCCGGGTTCCGACCTCAGTCGAACGGCATTCCGTCCAACATTCCAGCCTGCTCTCTCGCTCGAGTGTTGTGAAGAGAGCGGCAATACACCTGTGCCCTGCCGCCTATCCGGGTAGTACGAGGGGATTCTGAGGTTCGTCCATCCTCGAGAGTGCCCGGATCGACGTGGAAAGACCTATCGAGAAGGTCGCGCCGGCAGACTCACGACCGCTCGCGGTCGCGCCACAAGGCTAGCAGCATCTGGCCGGACGACTAGCTATCCATTCCCAACCGGGGCTGCTCGGGCTCTTCCGGGTCGTAACAGTTGCGACACCGTGCCTCATACGCGTCCGTCGCTCCGAGCACGACCAGGTCGTCGGACTTGATGATCCGCTGCGTGAACGCCGCCGGGGCACCGCACCGGTGACACACGGCAAGCATCTTCGTCACGTACTCAGAGCGGGTGCAGAGCGTCGGGATCGGCTCGAAGGGGCGGCCCAGATAGTCGAGGTCGAGACCGGCAACAATCACCTGTTTGCCCGACCTGGCCAGCCGCTCCGTTACTTCGACGATCCGGTCGTCGAAGAACTGGCCTTCGTCGATGCCGACCACTTCGGTTGCATCATCAATCATTTTGAGGAGAGTGAAGGAATCCGGCACCGGCTCGGCGGTAACAGAAAGGAGACTGTGAGAAACGACTTCAGCTTCCGCAAATCGCGTATCCAGAGCGGGTTTGAAGGTCTGAACCGGCACCCGGGCGATCTTGGATCGGGTGACCCGTCGGATCAGTTCTTCGCTCTTCCCCGAGAACATCGGGCCACAGATGACCTCGATCCACCCCTGATCGCCTCGTCGGTACATGGGGGGGAAGCATAGCTTCCCGAGCCTCAGCGCCGCCCAGTCAAACGATGTAGGTCTCTCCCGGTACCGGCGAGCGGCGCCGCCAGATCGAATTGAGCAGACCCATCGCAAATGCGAACGTCAGCAGAGACGATCCACCGTAGCTCAAGAAGGGAAGGGGCAGTCCCGTCACCGGCATGATCTTCATCGTCATGCCTATGTTGACGAAGACCTGGAACATGATCATCGAGCCGATGCCGACGGCCATGAGGCTTCCAAAACGATCGCGGGCGGTAGCGGCGATCACGAACGCCCGCCACAACAAGATGACGAAGGCCGCGATGACGAGGGCCGAGCCCAGAAACCCGAGCTGCTCTCCCACCGCGGTGAAGATGAAGTCGGTTTCCTGCTCGGGAACGAATCGCAGATTCGTGAGGGCGCCGTCGAAAAGGCCTTTGCCCGTCAGCTGGCCTGATCCAATGGCGGTCACGCTCTGGGCCTGCTGGTAGGCAACGCCCAGCGGATCCGCGTCCGGATCGTAGAAAGCGGTCAATCGTTCCAGCTGGTATTCCTTGAGCAATCCCCGCTGGAACACAACCATGCCTCCGCCGACCGCTCCTGCTCCCAGGACGAGGAGCTGCTTCCAGGTCGCTCCCCCTGCAAACAGCATCACGAAAGTCATGAACGTGAAGACCAACATGGTTCCCAGGTCGGGCTGAAAGAAGATCAGGAGCGACGGAATCGCCACCAGGAAGAGCCCCTGGACCATCCGCTTCCACTGCATGCCTTCCTGTCTCGCAGGCGCCAGCACGGTCGCCAGCACAATGACCATTGTGATCTTGGCGAACTCGGAGGGCTGCACCTGGAAGATCCCCAGGTCGATCCACCTCTTCACGTTCTCCTGAGCCGGGATCAGCGGCGAGATCAGCAGCACGAGGGTCCCGAGTGTGCCGACGTAGATCCACGCCGCGAAGTTCCGGAACTCGCGGTAATCGATCAGCGAGCCGACCACGTACACCCCCACGGCCACGACGGCGAAGATGATCTGACGTTGCATCAACCTCCCGGGATCGAGGTTCTGAAGCTCGAGCTGCTCTCTCGTGCTCGCGTAGATCATCAACACGCCGACGGTCATCAGAGCCGCCATCACAATGAACGAGACAACGTCCGGTCCCGGTCGCTTGCGGTCCGCGACGATGCCCGGGCCGCCGGAGCTCGACGATTCGATGATGGCCATCAGCTTCCGCCCTCTTCGGCCGCGCGTGCGGCGGCCTCCTCAGGCGTCGCCGCTCCTCCGGGCCGAATCGAGGTAACCGGTTCGTTTGGCAGCAGGTACTGCATGATGTTCCGAGCAACCGGGGCAGCGACGGTCCCGGCGAGACCGCCGTCGACGATCATCACCGCGACGACATAACGGGGATCGTCGATGGGCGTCACGCCCACGAACCACGCCGTGTTGTCTTCGGAAACGTCCCGCTCGGAGGTCCCGGTCTTCCCGCCGGTCTGCCATGGATTCTGCATGACGCTGAATGCGGCGGCCGCCGTTCCACCGGCGTTCGTCACCCTCGTCAGGTCCTCCCTGATGAACCTCTCATGCTCCTCGGTGAACTCGATCGTGCGGGCAACCCGGCGACCGACGTCGAGCACCATGCGTCCGTCTACCGAGGTGATACGGTCGACGACGTGCGGCTCGAGGACATTGCCGCCGTTGACGAGCGCAGCAAAGGCGACTGCCATCTGAAGGGGTGTTGCCAGAACGTCCCCCTGCCCGATGGCGATGCCCATGATGTCGCCGCCTCGCCAGATCGCCTCCGTGAACCGGTCGGGAGACAGCAGAAGGCTCCCTCGTGGAGACTCGGCCCACTCCTCGTACAGCTGTCGGTCGGGTATGCGACCACTGTTTTCGAAGGGCAGATCGATGCCGGTCTTTTCGCCCAAGCTGAGCAGGCGAGCCCACCGCTGGAGGATGTCCTCGTTCTCCGGATCGTTCTTGTACTCGCGCCAGATGGTGAGAGCCACCTGCCAGAAGTAGACGTTGCAGGATCGACCGAGAGCGGTGTGAAGGTCGGTCGTACCATGCCCGGCGTCCGTGAAGGCGAGTTGTCCGCCCTCGTTGTCGTCGATGCCGAGATCCAACTCGCCCTCACAGTTGATCGTCCCCGAAGGTGTCGTGAGACCCCGGGGGTAGAGCCCCTCATTGATCGCAGCCGCCCAGGTGATCGCCTTGAAGGTCGACCCGGGCGGGTACGCCCCCTGGATGGCGAGATTGGTGAACACGTTCCGTTCGAGAAGCTCCTCGAACTGGGTTTGGCTGACTCCGTCGACGAAGAGGGCCGGGTCGAAATCGGGGTACGAATAGAGAGCCAGCACAGAGCCATCGGTGACATCCATCACGACCGCCGCTGCCAGATCGGGGTGACCCTCTTCGAGTTCTCTGGAGAGCTCCATCGCCTCGCTCACGGCGAACTCGACCTGTCGCTGGAGACCTGAATCGAGGGTGAGATGAACGGTGTCACCCTGCACGGCCGGCAGCTCCTCTTCGAGTCCGAGTGGATCACCCTGGGGGTCGACCCTGTACAACAAGGTCCCCCGCTCGCCCTGGAGGTATTCGTCGTAGAATTTCTCAACCCCGAATTTTCCGATTGTGCCGCTCGGGTCGAGTTCCGGCCCGGCAGACGCAACGTCCTCCGGACTGGGTCGGCCGATGTGCCCGACCACGTGAGCGAGGAGGGGCCCTTCGGGGTAGACCCGGATGGGGCGGTCCTGGATCAGCACACCCGGGAAATCCTGCGAGTTCTTCAGAACGTACGACATCTGGGCGGGCGTGACGATCCCCATCGGGACCTCGACCACAGGGCCCGCCTGCTCGAACATCGCTCGGACCTCTATGGCGGGCAGGTCGAACAGGGCGCTGATCTGCTGGATCAGGGCTTCCTCTTCTTCCTCGGTCACGGCAGTCCGCTGGACGATCATCTCCGGAACGATGCGACTGGTTGCCAGCAGCACTCCCCGGGAGTCCCGGATCTCGCCGCGAGCTGCCGTCGTACGCTCGGCGTCGAGTTGCTGCCTGCTTGCCTCCTCCTCGTACACCGTTCCGCTGGCAACCTGTACGAACCAGAGCCGAGTGAAGAGAAGCGAGAACAACACAACGAAGGCCATTCCCAGCAACGCCAGCCTCCTGGCGAAGTTCACAGTCCTCTGCTCCGTTGCTTGCCCTCAACCGCACGGGCCACGAGCGGCTGCACGAGGAAGGCGAGTAGGAAGTTGTATCCGGGTACGAGCATGATCCGCCGCAGAGCGTCAGGTTCGGTCAAAG
Source organism: Acidimicrobiia bacterium (assembly GCA_035471805.1). Lineage (NCBI taxonomy): Bacteria > Bacillati > Actinomycetota > Acidimicrobiia > Acidimicrobiia bacterium. Next base: position 24,390 of record DATIPS010000022.1, read on the forward strand.
TCGCCTGCCCGAACAGCGTACCTACGACGGCGAGCAATATGACACCGGCGAAACTCAATACCAGGACGACGAGCGCTCCGGATAAGAGCCCCAGATCCAATCGAGACCTCGCCCTGACCGCCATGTACGCAACGAGTGTCAGGGTCAGGGCCCGCCAACCGAGCAAGCTCGAAGCGAGGAGGTCGACGAGCACCCCTCCGGTGAAGCCGACGAGGAGTGCCGCGTCGTCGTCCAGGCGGCGGGCCACCACGATCGTCACGACCATCACCAGATCGGGAGCCACCCGGAAGGGTCTGATCCCGCCGACCGAGAACAATGTGGTCTGGACCAGCACAGCCGCCAGGATCAGTAGTAGGGAAACGGATCGGGTTCTCATGAGCCTCCGTCGACGGTGGAACCCGTCGTGTCCGTCTCGTCCGGGATCGTCGTGTCTGACGGCTCATCGACCAGATCAGACGGTACGCCCAGAACGGTGACGAATTGAAGCCGGGTGAAATCCACAAACGGGACAACGGCGTTCGTGTCGATCTTCGATACGTTGACTTCTGCGGGAGCCGTCATGATCGCCACGTTGAGGCCGTTGGGCGTGTTGCTGTCGTGCCGGAAGGTTCTGAGAACGCTGTCGACGCTCAGAGCGCCCGTCGCGTCGTATATCTCGAGGCGGAGCTCATCCTCCGTGCCTTGTCCGGAGATGATTCCCGGATCTCCACCGTCGGTTACGACGCTCACCACCGTCCCCGACGCGATGATCGGACCGACCGTCGAAGTCGTTTCGCTCACGTCGACGATGAAGCCGATGAGGGAGCCGGCATCATCGACGACGGCGCTTCCGACAACGATCCCATCATTGGCACCTCTGTTGATCGTGAAACGCAAGTCGAACGAATCACCGCTGCTGAGTATGGCGGCGGCCGTCAGCGTGTATTCAGGGAACTGGTCGTACAGGGCCAGCAGGGCGCGCAGCTGATCATTCTCAACCAGTGCGGCTTCGGCTTCGGACAATCGCGAGAGCAACTCCTCTCGTTCTCCGCGCAACCGGTCGTTCTCCTCCCGCAGGGAGGCCAGGTTGGCGAGGGCGTCGAATGCGTCGACGACGGGGTCGATCACCGCCTGCGCCACGTGCTGGAAGGGATTGAAGATCGTCTGTGCTCCGCTTCGAATCGTCTGGGTGAACCCTTCACCGGATGATCTGATGTCGAAGGTCATCAGCAGGAACGAGACCAGAGCCAGTACTCCGAGGGTGACGGTGCCGCGCCGGGAGCTTCCATATGGGAGCATCTGTCAAACCGCCGTCGAGCTCGGATTCATGACGATCACGGGCGGCTTGACGAGACCAGGACCCCCTGCAACACATCGAACTCTTCGAGGCATTTGCCGGAACCCAGAACTACGGACTGGAGTGGACGATCCGCGGTGATGATCGGCATTCCGGTCTCGAATGCGATTCTCTCATCGAGACCCCGCAACAGCGCGCCGCCGCCGGTCAGGACGATGCCTCTCTCCATGATGTCGGCCGCCAGTTCCGGCGGTGTCTTGTCGAGGGTGTACTTGACCGCGTCGACGATGACTTGTACCGGCTCCTCGATCGCTTCCCGGACTTCGGGACTGCTCAACACAATCGTCTTGGGCAGGCCGGTGACGAGATCACGGCCCCGAACCTCAGCCGACGGTTCGTCCGGATACGGGTAGGCCGATCCGATTGCCATCTTCAGCTGTTCGGCGGTGCGCTCGCCGAGCAGCAGGTTGTACTCCTTCTTCACCCAATCGACTATCGCCTCGTCGTGTTCGTCTCCGCCGACCCGGATACTACGCGAAACGACGATCCCGCCCAGGGAGATGACCGCGACCTCGGTGGTGCCTCCACCGACGTCGACCACCATCGATCCGGACGGCTCGTGAATCGGGAGCCCCGACCCGATTGCAGCAGCCATCGGCTCTTCGATCGTGTATGCCCTTCTGGCACCGGCGTGATAGGCGGCCTCCTCGACGGCCCGTCGCTCGACGGGCGTGATGCCGCTGGGGACACAGATCACGATCCGCGGCCTCGCCCATTTGCGACGGTGGACTTTCTGGATGAAGTACCGCAACATCTTCTCGGTAACGTCGAAGTCGGCGATCACGCCGTCACGCAGCGGACGGATCGCCTGAATGTTGGAGGGCGTCCGCCCGATCATCCGCTTCGCTTCCATCCCGACGGCCAGCGCACGGTTGTCCCGCACGTTTATCGCAACGACGGAAGGCTCGTTGAGCACTATCCCGACATTACGTACGTACACCAGCGTGTTCGCGGTGCCCAGATCGATGGCCATGTCCTGGCCGGCGAATGCAAAAAGGGTTTCAGCCACGTATGGCCTTGGCTAGGGGATGGAACGGCAAGGATAGTTCCCGGTTGAGGTTTTTCCCACCCGATAGTCGTCCGGTTCCGGGTTGCCGGTTCCGGGTGAGTCCGGAACCGGGAACACAGAACCTGGAACCGGCATCGTCAACCGAAGAAGATCTCAAGCTCCCGCTCCGCGCTTTCGATGGAATCCGAGCCGTGCACGATGTTGTTGGTCACGATCAGGCCGAGATCTCCGCGGATCGTCCCGGGTGCGGCCTGCTTGGGATCGGTTGCGCCCATCAGGGTGCGGGCGACCGAAACCGCCGACTCACCGGACCATTCCATGGCAACTACGGGCCCGCTGGTGATGAACTCAACCAGTTCCCCGAAGAACGGCTTGTCGACGTGTTCGCCGTAGTGCACCCGGGCCATCGCCTCGTCGATCGTCAGGCTGCGAATCTTCTCCAGGCGCAGGCCCTTCCGCTCGAACCTGCTGATGACCTCGCCGACCAGTCCCCGCGCGACGCCATCAGGTTTCACCATGATGAATGTGTTTTCGTGTGCCACTTTCCAGATCTCCTTTGAAACAGCCCGGGATGGTAGCGGCAGAGGGACCGCCTCCGGCCTCCGGCCCATCGGTTGGATGGATTCGCCGTGAGTACCCGAGCGCGTCGAGCGCCCTGATTCTGAGAACCAGATTCGATCGTCGCCAATGCGAGGCCGGAGGCTCTTCGCCGGCCGCCTAAGGGTTCGTCGAGTTGATGCCGCCGCCCGGTGACCCCATCAGCGCGCTGCGCGCCTCGCCCACCACGTAAAGCGAACCGGTGACCAGGATCGACCCGTCCCGGCCTGCCAGCCGGCGGGCGGCTTCCAGGGCGGGCGGGACACCGGGGACCGACTCCACCGGAACGTCGAAGACCTCGGCCGCCACCTTCGCCACTGCTTCGGCCGGGACGGCGCGCTCATAATCGACTGAGGTGGCGACCACCGATACGACCTGACCCTCGAATTGCCGCAACATCGCTTCGAGATCCTTGTCCCCCATGGCGCCAACTACCAGAACCCATTCCGTCTGAAAGAACTCCGTATCGATGGCTTCTGCCAGCAGTTCACAGGCCTGCGGGTTGTGCGCTCCGTCGAGGAGGATCAACGGCCGGCGCCCGATGACCTCCATTCTCCCCGGCGATGTGACCGCCGCGACGCCCGCCCGGACGGCCTCGGGATCCAACGACCTGCCGGTCAGTTCCTCGACGGCTGCGACGGCCACCGCCAGATTGTCGAACTGGAACTTGCCGTGGAGCGGCAGATAGAGGTCCTCGTAGGTTTCGTAGATGCCGCTGATCGAACCGGCCCACCCGCCGACTGCCATCGTGACGAACTCGGGGTGGAACTCCGCTCCCAGCCGCCTGTGCGAGATACCGAGTTCCTTCGCGTGTTCTGATGCCTGCTCCAGAATCGACTCGGGCAGTCGCCCTGTCACCAGCCGGGACGATTCCTTGGCTATCGCCAGCTTCTCCGCGGCGATCTCTTCCAGCGAGTTCCCCAACCAGGCGGTATGTTCGAGCGCTATGCCGGTGATCACGGCAACCTTCCCGTCAACGGCATTTGTGGCGTCGAGCCGGCCGCCCAGGCCCACTTCGATCACTGCCACGTCGACGGCGTTGGTTGCAAAGAACGAGAAGGCCAGCGCAGCAGTCAGCTCGAAATAGGTAGGCGTGGCGCCGGTACGCTCTTCATACAACTCGACGAAGGGCCGAATGTCCGCGACTGCTTGTGCGAACTCCCCGGGCGTTGCCGGGACCCCGTCGAGGGAGAACCGTTCCTCGATCTTCTCGAGATGTGGAGAGGTGAATGTGCCGACCCTCAGCCCATGGGCAACCAGCAGGGAGGTGATCATTCGCGAGGTCGATGTCTTGCCGTTGCTCCCCGTTATGTGAATCACCGGATAGGCAAGCTGAGGATCGCCCATCATCTCCGCCAGGCCACGTATCCGATCCAGCCCCGGCCGCATTCCTTGTCCGATGTGAGCGTCGAGATAGTCGACGGCTTCCTGGTAGTTCATCTCTTGCTACGACTCGAGTTCCGACAGTTGAGCCTGCAACTTGTCCAGTCGGGCGCGGAACTCGGCGGCCTTGCCTTCTTCCTTGGCGACGATCTCGACCGGAGCCCGATCGCGAAACCCGGGATTGGCGAGCTTCTTCTCGGCCTGCTCCAGGTCGTTCGACGTGACGGCGACGGCCTTGAGGAGTCGGCCGCGCTCCGCATCGATGTCTATCACTCCTTCGAGAGGAATGAATGCCTGGAGGTCCCCGGCGACGACCCGTGTGTGGCCGGTGGCCGGAGCGACCTCTGTCGGCTCAGCGGCGACGGCGACCAGTGACTCGAGTTGTTCGGGCCACCAATCTTCCACCACGCCGCCCGGATCGAGGAGCTTGACCGCCAGTTCGGACCGGGGGCCGAGGCCGTGTTCCGCCCGGAACCTGCGGATGCCGGTGACGAGTTCCTGGAACGTCTCGATGTTCGGAGGTGAGTCGATGGAGGGGGGTTCCGGCCACGACGACCCGGCGATGTACTCACCGCCCACGAGTTCCGACCACAGCTCCTCGGTCAGGAAAGGGATGGCGGGATGGAACAGCTTGAGCACGTCCCGCAAGACGACGCCGAGAGTCTGACGGGTCGGAGTGGCGCGACCGGCGTCGCGCAGGGGCAGCTTGGACATCTCCAAATACCAATCGAAAACCTCGGACCAGGCGAAGTTGTAGAGAAGGGCGAACGCATCGGAGAACCTGTACTCATCGGCCAACTCGTCGAACCTTCGTTGTACTTCATCGAGGCGTCCCAGGATCCAGCGATCCGCCGGTCCGGGTTCGTCGGGATAGCCTCCCTCGGCCGGTACAGACCCGCCCTCGATGTGCTGCAAGGCGAACCGCACCGCGTTCCACAGCTTGTTGCCGAACTTGCGAGTACCGACGACCCATTCCATGTCGAAAGGAACGTCGTGCCCGGGCGCCGCAGATTGAATCAGCGCAAGGCGGAGCGGATCGGCGCCGTGCTCGTCGATCACGTCGAGGGGATCTATGGCGTTACCGATAGATTTCGACATCTTCCGCCCGATCGAATCACGAACGAGGCCGTGGATGACGGTGTCTGCGAACGGAACACCGTCCATGAAGTGGATTCCCATTTGCATCATGCGGGCTACCCAGAAGTAGATGATGTCGAACCCGGTGATCAGAACGGAGTTCGGATAGAACTTCTCCAGGTCGGCAGTTTCGTCCGGCCATCCCAGCGTTGAGAAGGGCCAGAGAGCCGACGAGAACCAGGTGTCGAGCACGTCGTTGTCCTGCTGCAGTTCGGCACCACCGCAGTTCGTGCAGCCGGTCGGGTCCTCCTTCGCCACGATGGTCTCGCCGCAGACCGCGCAGTACCAGGCAGGAATCCGGTGGCCCCACCAGATCTGTCGGCTGATGCACCAATCCCGCAGATTCTCCATCCAGTGGAAGTAGTTCTTCTCCCACCGCTTGGGGACGAAGCGCATGTTTCCGGCCCGAACGGTGTCGATGGCCGGTTCGGTGAGGGGCCGGACCTTGACGAACCACTGGAGGGACAAGTACGGCTCAACCACCGTCGAACAGCGATAGCAGTGCCCGACCGAATGGTCGTGGGCCTCGACCTTCTCGAGGTGACCGCGTTTGTGGAGTTCGTGTTTGACGGCTTCGCGGGCTTCGAACCGGTCCATACCGTAGAAGTCGCCACCGGCCTCGGTAATGACGGCTCGCTCGTCGAGGATCTTGACCGTCGGCAAGTCATGCCGCTGGCCCATATCGAAGTCGTTCGGATCATGCGCCGGCGTCACCTTCACGGCACCGGTGCCGAAATCCCGATCGACGAACTCGTCGGCGATTATCGGAATCTCACGCTCGATGAGCGGAAGTAGGACTTTCTTGCCTATCAAGTGGCGGTAGCGCTCATCGTCGGGGTGAACGGCGACGGCCGTGTCTCCGAGCATCGTCTCGGCCCGGGTGGTGGCCACTGTGATTCCACCGCCGCCATCGACGAACGGGTAGTTGATGTGGGCGAGTTCGCCCTTCTCGTCGTCGTATTCGACCTCGATTTCAGCCAGGGCGGTACCACAGCGGGGACACCAGTTGATGATCCGATTTCCGCGATAGATGAGACCTTCTTCGTAGAGCCGGACGAAGACCTCTCGCACGGCCCGGGACAGGCCGTCGTCCATCGTGAATCGTTCCCGCGTCCAGTCCACCGAATCGCCGAGGGCCCGCATCTGCAGCGAGATCCGGTTCCCGAAGCGGCGTTTCCACTCCCACACCTGTTCGACGAACGCGGCGCGGCCGACATCGTGGCGGGTCAGCCCTTCCTGAGCCATTTCGCGTTCGACGACGTTCTGAGTGGCAATTCCTGCATGGTCGGTTCCCGGCAGCCAGAGGGCGGCGTACCCCTGCATCCGGCGGCGCCTGATGATCACATCGTGGATCGTGTGATTGAGTGCGTGGCCCATGTGCAGCGATCCGGTGACGTTCGGAGGGGGGATGACGATGCAGAAGGGTTCGCCATCGGGATTGTGCTCAGGGCGGAACACACCGGACTGCTCCCACCGGTCGTACCAGTGAGCCTCTACGGCTTTCGGGTCGTAGGTTGCTTCCATTGCGCCCTTCATCTCGATCGCGAGCCGCCATTGTACGAAGCCCGCGGCGGAGTCGTGCCGCTATTGAGATGAGCCGGGTCTTGGTGCCCTCCGCTTTCGCCCGACGGCGAAAACACCCTCCCCCATGTGACGCGGGGAAGGAATGCGTTTGCATCCTCACCGCACGAAGTGGGGGAATGCCTGATCCGAAGGATCAGGGCGGGAGGGGCATCGTTGCGATTGCCCCCTCCGCTTTCGCCTTACGGCGAAAGCACCTCCCCCGTCCAACGCCGGGGGAGGAAACGCAGAACCCGGTCTCGCCAATCTTGGCTTCCTTCGCTCTCCCGCCAGCCGGCGGCCCCCGTCTCCGAGCAGGGTATCGAGCTACGGCAGCCTCCTCGACCAGCCGCTGATCGGCTGATCCTCCTTGCGTGTGATCGACAGGACCGCCATACCTCCCAGAGCGGCAATGGCCGTCGCCAGGCCGGCCAGGCCGGGGACGTCCGGTGGACCGGTGAACGGCAAGGTCTCAACCACGGTCGCTGCGGTGGTCACCACCTGCGGCAGGACTTGCGCGGGCCTGACGATGCCTGCGTCCCAAGTGTGGTCCCTCTCGCCGGCCGAGAGCGAGATCGGCCCGGTCCTTCCGGTAGCCGGAGCGGCGTCCGAGTCCACGGCATCGTCGTCCGGTTCGTGCAGCCTTGTGAACTCGAATCCGGCGGGCAACACGAACTGGACTTCGTATTCTCCTGCAAGAAGCCCGCCGAACAAGTACTTGCCGGCATCGTCTGTGACCGTTTGGGCTACGACCAACCCGCTCTGGAGCAGATTGACCACAACTCCTTTCACGCCCTTCTCCCCCGGCTCCTGGATGCCGTCGCCGTCCGCGTCTTCCCACACGAAGTCGCCAATCTCACCGAGCAAGGAGCGCGGCGGCGTCGGCGGTGGAGTGACCGTCGGTTGCGAGGGTGGTGTTGTCGGTTCCGTTGGCGGCGGTAGTGTCGGCGTCGTTGGTGGTGTCTGCAGGTAGCAGAAGGAGACGTGGCTCAGACCGGCCCATCCGCCGCTGCTGTTTTCCGGTGCGTGTAGGAGCTGGTCTCCCACCGACCCCGAGGCATAGCGGTACAGGTTGCCTCCAGGGCCCCCTTTCACGAATACACCCATTATCGGGAATGAAGCCGTCCAAGCGATTGCCTGACCACCATCAGTCACATAGGCATCCCAGGCGACGCGCATCTCCGCATCGCCGGCAGGCCAGACGCCACCATCCGTCACGGGTTCGACCTTGTGAAACTCGACCCAGGTCGAATCGAGAGAGCCGCAGGTGGCATTGCCCTCGACCAGTGTCGGTTCGACGGCGGCCGCTTCTGCTTCTGGGGCGGGCACGACGAGCAGTCCGAGCCCGATCAAGAGAAGACAGAGAAGCAAGATTCCGAAGGCTCGACGGAAACCGTTCCGCATGTCCACCTCCTTGGTGAATGCAGGCCGGTCTCACCATTGGCTCCCAACGACCCCGGTGACCGATCTCGGGTCGAGGCTCTCGGCCGCCCTATCAGTCACCATCGTCTCACTCTGCGTGACAGATGACAATGGGCCGATTGTCCTAGATCCCCGTTCGCAGACGGCTAAGACCAGCGGAGGACGTCCCCATCCCAGACCATTGTCGACCGCTTTCCGGCGGGAGCGGCGATCTCCCTCTCCCGACGTTGAAGCAACAACAGCAGGACCGTCCCGAGAATCACCATGACGAACGCGACCCCGGCAGTAGCCTCGCCCGCGACTCCGGTGAACGGCAACGTCGGGCTCGTCGTGTCGGACGACGGGATCGTCGTAGCAGGGCTGCTTCCCGGCGGGTTCGTCGTCACCGTCGAGACGATGGTCGACTCCGATACATCCAGGACATAGATCCCGAGGTCCCAGGTGTGATCGACCTCCCCGGCGTCGAGATCGATGTCGATCGTCCGCCCCGTGACTTCGTCACCGTCACTGTCGAGATGATCGGGCGCAACGTCCTGATCGGTGATGACGTAGCGAAGCGGAAGCGTCGAGACGATGAACTCGACGAAGTAGGTACCGGCCGGGAGATCGGGGAACAGGTAGTAGCCGTCGCCATCGGTCTTCGTCGACGAGATCTTCGTCTCCGACCCGGCCAGGTAGAGGTTGACGACCACGCCGGCCACACCCCGCTCTTCGGTGTCTTGCCGGCCGTCTAGATCGAGATCGAACCAGACATAGTCGCCGATCTCGCCGAGCAGGTCCGCCACGGTGCTGGAGGTCGTCGACGTCGAGGATGTCGAAGAGGTGCTACTGGAAGAAGAGGAGCTGGAGCTGCTGGACGACGAGCTCGAAGAAGAGCTCGAGGATGAAGAACTGCTCGAGCTCGAACTGCTGGACGACGACGAAGACGTGCTGCTGCTCGAAGAGGTCGAGGTGTCGCAGCGGGGGTAGTGCGACAGCAACAGCTTGCCGTCGGCAACATCGTCCCGGGCGCTCAGAAGAGTGTCACCCGCAGCCAGCTGGATGTCGTAATGAAGGACGGTTCCATTCCACCAGGCGGTCGCAGAAACGACCCCGGCTCTAGCGAAAGTGGCGGTCAGCGTGCCGGAGGTACTCTCGGTCTGGTTGTGAACCCAATGCCACTCTCCCCCGCAGTCCACCGTCGGATAGAGAGGGTTTGACTGCTCGACGGCACCTGCCGGGGCGGCAAAAGGCTCTTCCAGCAACAGCACGCCGGAGAGTAAGAGCAAAACCACCAGCCACGCCCCGGCGAGTCGCCGGACGACGGCGTCCGAAATGTTCACGTTCACTTCCTTCGAGGCGGCCCGGGCGCACGAGAGCACGAAGGTGCACCATCACGCGGCGGGGCCTCCCATTAGCCCTTGGCCCCAAAGGGGCCTGGCCGAACGTACCACAAGATGGGAGAAACCACTCAACGTAAAAAAGTATGAATTTCGCGACTTAGGCCCCGGATTGCTCCAGGGCCCAAGTCGGATTGAGGGAACGGGGAGGGTTACTCCACGTCCCAACCCAGGTCGGACCCGGCTTCTGCCGCGGTCACGACTTCTTCTTCCCGACGGCGCACTGCCATCAGAGCCACGCCACCCAGCGCGACCAGCGCCAGAGCGATACCGGCCAAACCGGCCTCACCGAAGTCGGAGCCGGTGAACGGCAGCGTCTCCGGAGTGGTCGTGGTGATCTGAACACCACCGACGGCAACGTAAACAATGCCGGCATCCCAGGTGTTGTCGATCACATTGCCGAGCACCTTGATCACCGGTGTGCGGCTGACGTTCGTCGTGTTGTCGGCGTCAGAGTCCAACCCGGGATCCACTCCAGCGTTCGGCACGACGAAGAGATCGTCGGCTTCCGGGAGAATGAACACCAGGTAGTAGTCGCCCGGCTGCAGATTCTCGAACAGATAGTTGCCGTTTGCATCCGTCACCTGGGTGGCGACGAGCGCATCGGTGACTGCGTTGTAAAGCCTGACGGTAACCCCGGCCACGCCGGGCTCGCCAGGATCCTGGACACCGTTGGCATTCCGGTCTTCCCAAACCAGGTTCCCGATGCCGCCAAGAGCCGGTGCGGCCGTAGTCGTTGTCGTCGAAGCTGAGTACCCGAAGTAGTGGGAAGGATCGGAGTCTCTAACCTGAGTCTTATCCGGCGCCCACCCTGTGACCGTACCGATGTTGGCGTACTGGCCCGAGGTGGCCGTTCCACTGGCCGAGCACGTCATCGACTCGCCAGCCACCAGCGTGGTCTTCGGGCACGACACTTCAATCTCCTGATCGTCGGACACCTCAATGTCGGTCAGTTCAACATCCCCGAGGTTGCGAACCACATATTCCCAGATGACGGTGCTGCCCACGAGAAGCCGTGGACCGGTCGGGTTGTCTGCATCCTGCCCGTTGGTTGACTTCTCGATATCCACCGCAGACTCACATTCACCAACATCGAAGCTGCCAGAAGAATCTCCAGTGAACTCGAACCCATCTTCAGCAACCGCCGTCCACGAGTACGCACCAGGCTCAAGATCCACAACCGTCGAAGCCGAGTAAGGACCATACGAACCACCA